>DASYUT010000303.1 GCA_036000965.1 Actinomycetes bacterium | reverse complement strand
CACGCCCGCCTGCCAGATCTGGATCGCGACCAGGCTGAGCGGGTGGTTGCCAAGGCGCACGGCGTGTGTCCCTATTCGAACGCGGTCCGCGGCAATGTCGAGGTCACGGTCGTCGTCGACCCGGCTCCCGACGTCATCTAGCCCACCACATAGAGCCCTTGGCACCCAGCCCGGTCCGGGTGGGTTCGTCCGGCGGATCCCTGTGGCGTGGTGTCCCTCAGCCGGAGCCTTCGCCAGCTAGTCGCGAGCAGGCAGCTGCTGCACGGCCCAGCCGTTGCCGTCCGGGTCCCTGAAGAACACGAACGAGCCCCAGTCGAACTCCTGGACCTCGCTGACCTCCACCCCCCCCTCGACGAGTTCCGCACGCGCGGCGTTTATGTCTGAGACGACCAGCTGCATGCCCTGGACAGAGCCCGGCGGCGTGTCCACGATCCCGGTCCCCAGGGCGATCGAGCAGGCCGACCCGGGAGGCGTCAGCTGAACGAAGCGAATCTCATCGCTGACCCTGTGGTCATAGTCTGCGTTGAAGCCGACCTTCTCGGTGTAGAAGACCTTCGCGCGGTCCACGTCCGAGACGGGAATCGCCACCAGTTCAAGCTTCCAATCCATGGTGCGTCTTCCTTTGGTGTGGTCGGTAGGGGGTGGCGGCCGGCGAAAGACTGCCAGTGGCGAGCACACTATCCGAAGTCACGGTCAATGCGATTCGCCCAGAGGGCATCCGGAAGCCGGGAGGAGACTCCCACGCATTGACAGCCGCCCCGACCCCATGGCTGTATGACAACTGAGACGACAACGTTGTCGGTAGAGGTTGGACGAGCACAGCGCTCCCATGCGGATGTCGTCCGGCCGCGACCCGTACGCGTCGATCAGCCCTCCAACCGGGGTTCCATGCCAGTTCCCAAGGCCCGACTGTCGAGACCAACCATGCGGGACGTGGCCAAGGAGGCGCAGGTGAGCCTCAAGACCGTCTCCCGGGTCGTCAACGACGAGGACGGCGTGCGGCCCGAGACCGCGGCCAGGGTGGCGAAGGCAATCACCGCGCTGGGCTTCCGCCGCAACGACATGGCCCGCGTGCTGCGCCAGGGGCAATCGTCCCGCACCATCGGCCTGGTGATCGAGGATGTGGCCAATCCCTTCTACTCGGCCCTTACCCGTGCGGTGGAGGAGGTGGCTCGCAAGCGCGGCTACCTGGTCATCGCGGGCAGCTCCGACGAGGACCCGGCGGGGGAGCGGGAGTTGCTCCGCCTGCTGTGCGAGCGGCGGGTGGACGGGCTGCTGGTGGTGCCCGCCGGCAGCGACCACCGGTTCCTGGTGCCGGAGCTGCGGATGGGTACGGCGGCGGTGTTCATGGACCGGCCGGCCGTCAACCTCGACGTCGACGCCATCCTCATCGACAACGTGGGTGGTGCCCGCAGGGCGGTCGAGCATCTGCTCGCGCATGGGCACCGGCGCATCGGCATGGTCGGTGACGTGTGGACGATCTTCACCGCTGTCGAGCGGCGGCAGGGCTACGTCGAGGCGCTGGCGGCCGCCGGGGTTGGGGTCGATGAGGCGCTGCTGCGACTCGGGTCGCACGACGTGGTCGCCGCGGAGGCGGCCACCAGGGCGCTGCTGGCGCTGTCTGACCCGCCCACCGCGATCTTCGCCGGCAACAACCGCATCACCGTCGGTGCACTGCGGGCGATCAGGGCGGTGGGCGCGCGCACCGCCGTGGTCGGGTTCGACGACTTCGAGCTGGCCGACCTGCTGTCGATCACCGTGATGGCTCACAGCCCGGCCGAGATGGGCCGGCAGGCCGCCGAGCTGCTGTGCAGGCGCCTCGAGGGCGATCGGTCGCCGCCGCAGCGCGTCGTGCTGCCGGTCGAGCTGGTCCGACGGGGCTCCGGGGAGGTGCCGCCGTGATCCTCCCTTGACACTGCGGGGTCGCCCCCATTGAATGACGGCACCGCAGATGACAACGTTATCGGTGAGGTGGCACAACGCGCGTACGGGTTAGGTGGGGACCACGAAGTCTTGATCCGAAGGGAGGGACCATGCGGCTGAAGCGGAGAGGGGCTGCCTCCGTGGCGTTGCTGGCCGTCGTCTGCCTCGCGCTCGCGGGCTGCGGCGGCGACAAGAAGGCGACGACCGCGGGTGGAGCCAGCAAGGTCGAGGTGTTCTCGTGGTGGACCGGCGGCGGCGAGGGAAAGGGCCTTGAGGCCATGATCGCCGACTTCAAGAAGAAGAACTCCCAGATCGAGTTCGTGAACGCCGCCGTCGCCGGCGGCTCCGGGACCAACGCCAAGGCGGTGCTGGCCAGCCGGCTGCAGGCCAACCAGCCGCCGGACTCCTTCCAGGGCCACGCCGGCGCCGAGCTGCTGGACTACATCAAGGCCGGCCAGCTCGAGTCGGTCAACTTCCTCTATGACGAGCAGAAGCTGCGTGACGTGTTCCCTCAGCAGCTCGTCGACCAGATCACCTTCGAGGGACAGATCTATTCGGTGCCGGTGAACATCCACCGGTCCAACATCCTCTGGTACAGCCCTGCGGTGCTGAAGGAGGCTGGCATCTCCAAGCCGCCAGCGACCATCGAGGAGTTCATCGCCGACCTCAAGACGGTCAAGGACAAGACCAACAAGATCCCGATCTCGCTTGGCGCCCAGTGGACCGCCGACCACCTGCTGGAGAGCGTGCTGCTCGGCCGCCTCGGCCTGGACGCCTACAACGCGCTGTGGAAGTCGGGCGCCGACTGGAGCTCCCCGAAGGTCACCCAGGCGCTGCAGGACTTCGCCACGATCCTCTCGTACGCCAACGCCGAGGCGGCCTCCACGGACTGGCAGCTCGCGGCGAAGAACGTCGTGGACGGCAAGGCGGCGTTCAATGTCATGGGCGACTGGGCCGCCGGGTACTTCAAGGAGCTCGGCAAGACGCCCAAGACGGACTTCGACTGGGCTGCCGCGCCCGGCACCGACGGTGTGTACATGTGGCTGTCCGACAGTTTCACGCTGCCCAAGAACGCCCCGCACCGTGACGCCGCGGTCGCCTGGTTGAAGGAGGCCGCGAGCAAGGAGGGGCAGGACCTGTTCAACCCGCAGAAGGGCTCGATCCCCGCCCGCACCGATGCCGACACGTCGCTGTACAAGGACTACCTGGCGTGGGCGCTCGAGCAGTGGAGGAACAGCAAGCTCGCCGGGTCGATGTGGCACGGTGTCACCGCGAACAACGCATGGCACACCGACATCGACACCGCGGTCGGCCTGTTCCTGAAGAACAAGAACACCGCCAACTTCCAGAAGGCGCTGGTGGACGCCGCGACGAAGGGGATTTCCGCGTCGTGAGCGATCCTCTGGTCTGAGGATCGACCTCGGTGGGGCCGCCGGCCTGTTTGGGCCGGCGGCCTGCGGCCATGGTCGAGGAAGGAAGACGCGTGCGCCGCGCACGGACCTGGCTTCCGGGCCTGATCCTGTTGTCGCCGTCGATCGTCGCGATCGGCGTCTTCGTCTACGGGCTCATCGGCTGGAACGTCAAGGTCGCCCTGAGCAGTTGGCACACGGTGATCTCCCCGCAGCGATTCGTCGGCTTGGAGAACCTCACCGGGCTGTGGGGTGAGGAGCGGTGGAACGGCGCCGTCCAGCACGCAGTCCTCTTCACGGCCGTGTTCGTCGGCGGCGCCATGCTGCTCGGCTGGATCCTCGCGTTGCTGCTCGACAAGGGGCTCCGGGGCGAGGGCGGGTTCCGAGCGGTCTACCTCTTCCCGATGGCGGTGTCCTTCATCGCCACCGGTATCGTGTGGCGCTGGCTCATGAACCCCGCGCCCGGGGAGCGGGCGTCCGGACTGAACCTGCTTTTCGACCATGTCGGGCTTGGCTTCCTGTCCAACGACTGGTGGCAGAACCCGACCTGGGGCATGGGCGCGATGGCGATCCCGGCGATCTGGCAGATGTCCGGGTACGTGATGGCACTCGTCCTCGCCGGCCTGCGCGGCGTGCCGGAGGAGCTGCGCGAGGCCGCGCGGGTCGACGGCGCCTCGGAGTGGCAGGTCTACCGCAAGGTCGTCATCCCCCAGCTGCGGCCGGTCACGCTCGCCGCCCTCATCATCCTCGGCCACATCTCTCTCAAGGTCTTCGACCTGATCGTCGCGGTGTCCGGCAAGCAGATCATCACCGACGTGCCGGCGGTCTACATGTGGCAGATGGTGTTCGATGCCCACGACTTCGCCAAGGGCGCGGCGATCGCGACGTACATGCTGCTCGCCGTGGCCGTGTTCATCGTGCCCTACCTGGTCTACAGCGTCCGCACGGAGCGGCGCTCATGACGACGGTCACCCAGGCGCCGTCGCCGACCGTGCTCGAGCGGCCAGCGCGGCCGGGCGCGCGGGCGCGCCGAGCCGCCCCCCAGGCCGCCAAGCTCGGGCTGCTGCTGGTGTTCGTCGTGCTTTTCCTGATTCCGATCTACGTGCTGGTCGTCACGAGCTTCAAGCCGCTCTCGGAGGCCGACCCCAGCCGTGCCTGGAGCCTGCCGACGGCGTGGACCGGCGAGGGCTGGAGGGCTGCCTGGACCGCCCTGGCGCCGGCGCTGTGGAACAGCGTCAAGCTCGCCGTGCCCGGCGCCATCATCTCGTCCGTGCTCGGCTCGATGAACGGTTTCGTGCTGTCGAAGTGGCGCTTCCCCGGCGCAGACGTCGTCTACATGCTGTTCCTGTTCGGCATGTTCATCCCCTACCAGGCGGTGATGATCCCGCTGGTGCAGCTCATGACGAGGGCGCACCTGATCGGCGGGATCCCAGGCCTCATGCTCGCTCACGTCGTGTACGGCATCCCGATCTGCACGCTGATCTTCCGCAACTACTACGCCTCGATCCCGAACGAGCTGACCGAGGCCGCCCGTGTCGACGGTGCCGGGCTGCTGCGCACCTACCGGTCGGTGATCCTCCCCAACTCGGCGCCCGCGTTCGCGGTGACGCTGATCTGGCAGTTCACTTCGATGTGGAACGACTTCCTGTTCGCGGTGTTCCTGACCGGGCCGTCGAGCTGGCCGACCACGGTGCGGCTCAACAACATCGCGGGGTCCATGGTGGTTCCGTACAGCCAGCAGATGGCCGCGGCGCTGCTCGCCTCGATCCCGACCCTCCTCGTGTATCTCCTGCTCGGCCGGTTCTTCATGCGTGGTCTCATGGCCGGAGCACTCAAGGGCTGACCTCGCTTGGACCCCGCGAGCTGACCGGTCCAAGGGCCGCCACGACCGGGCTCGGGTGGCCATGCGGCATGGCAGCCAGCAGAGCATGGTCACCCTGGGCGGCCGGCGGGTGCCGGTCCGCCGGCCAGGGTCGCCTTGGTCGGTGAGGACGCCCACGAGTTGCCGCTGGAGTCCTACCAGGTGCTTGCCGCCACTGACCTGCTGGCCGAGGGCATCGTGGCCAGGATGCTGGCGGGGGAGTCCACCCGTGGCTGCCCGATCGCGGCTCGCCGTGCCGGCCCGATTGGCGGGAATCACCGACGGTGGACGCAGGTTCAACTGCTGTACGGCCACGTCCGACCTCAAACCTCAAGCAGGCTCGAAGGAGGCGCACGCGTGAGACGACTGCTCGTCCTCGCCACCGCGTCGCTCGCCATCGCCCTCGTCGCCGCCGGTTGCGGCGGCAAGAACAGCAGCCCGAGCAAGAGCGCACCGGCCAGTTCGTCGGGGACGGCGGCGGGCGGGGCGACGGTCGCCGTCAAGAGCTCAAAGCTCGGGACCATCCTCGTCGATGGCAGCGGTCGCACGCTGTACCTGTTCGAGAAGGACAAGGGCACCACGTCCTCGTGCTACGGCGCCTGCGCCAGCGCCTGGCCCCCGTACACCACCAGCGGGGGGCCGCAGGCCGGCAGCGGCGCGTCCGCTGCCCTGCTTGCGACCACGACCCGCACCGACGGCAAGACCGAGGTCACCTACCACAGCCACCCGCTGTACTACTACGCGGCTGACAGCAAGGCTGGCGACACCAACGGCCAGGGCGTGAAGGCGTTTGGTGCCGAGTGGTACGTGTTGTCTGCGGCCGGCGACAAGGTGGAGAAGGAGGGCTCATAGCCACCCAGAGCTCACAACGGCGAACAGCCGCTTTTCACGCTTTCCACTTGATCTCACCGGGCAGGACATCCTGACGTTCTAGCGCAACGAGCGCGGTCGCATGGTCGAGGCTCGGTTGGGACATCCGGGCGTGGGGCGCGATCGCCAGAGCTGTGCGGCCGGCGCTCGCGGCGCTCGCGGGCGATCGACCCCAGCGACGCACAGGGAGGATCGCGTGCAACCCAAACGGATCTCCGTGGTCTTTGCGGCGGCTGTTGCGGTCGTCGCGCTCGTCCTATCGGCGACGCCCGCCGCGGCCCAGGGAGACACCCTGGTCTCAGTGGGTAGCCCGCCATCGCCGTTCGCGCAGAACAAGCAGAATGAGCCGTCGGTGGCGATCGACGCATCGAACCCGCTGGTGGTGGCGGCCGGCGCCAACGACGAGATCGACATCGAGGCCTGCAACGCCGGCGATCCGACCAGCTGCCCCTTTACCGCGGGGGTGGGGACCTCTGGCGTGTACTTCTCGTTCGACGGCGGCCACAGCTGGGCCCAGCCGACCTACACCGGCTGGTCCGCCCGGCACTGCCTCGGGCCGGCGGCGTGCGTGCCCAAGGTTGGCCCCATCGGCACCCTCCCGCAGTACTTCGAGAGCGGCCTGGTGTCTGACGGCGACCCGTCGCTGTCGTTTGGGCCACGCCTCGGGAGGCCGGGCGACCCTGCTCCGGGGAGGTTCTCCTGGGCCAACGGGTCGCGCCTGTACTACGCCAACCTGAGCGCGAACTTCAGCGCGGCCCACTCCGAGCAGACCTTCAAGGGGTTCGAGGCCATCGCCGTCTCCCGCACCGATGACCCGCGGGCCGCAGCGGCCGGGAACGCCGACGCCTGGCTGGCGCCGGTGATCGCCTCCAAGCAGAACGCCGCGCTGTTCTCCGACCACGAGCAGATCTGGGCCGACAATGCGGCCTCCAGCCCGTTCTTCGGCAACACCTACGTCTGCGTGGCGGCCTTCCGCGGCCAGGAGCGGAGTGCCAACGCCCTCCCGGTCGCCATCGAGGTGGCACGTTCCACCGACGGCGGTGACAGCTGGACCTCGCGGCAGCTGACCCAGGCCGCCAACAACATCACCGGCAACGGTCGCCAGGACTGCTGGCTGCGGACCGACAGCCACGGCGTGCTGTATGTGTTCTGGCAGGGAGGGCTCCACTTCCGGAACGCCATCTTCATGGCCCGGTCATCTGACGGCGGCGCTACCTTCGAGCGGCCCCGGCCGATCTCGTTCTACACCCCGAGCGGCCTGCCCGACCCGGTGAGCGGCGACCTCGTCTTCGACGGGGTGGCCGGCAACCGCAACGGCACCTTCCCCACCGCCGACGTCGCCAACGGCGCGCCCACCGGAGCCGGCGCCAGCAACGAGGTTGTGGTGACGTGGACGGACGGGCCGACCCACACCGACACCAGCCCCGGTCCCAACGAGCAGCTGGTGGTGGCCTACTCGACGAATGGCGGCGACACCTTCAACTTCACCAGGGACGCCGCCGCGGCAACCGACCGGCCCGACTATCCCGCGATCGCGATCTCCCCGACCGGCCACGACGTGTGGGTCGGCTACAACGCGTTCCTCCAGCCATGGCAGACCACCACGGCCACTCCACGGCGCATGCAGGGCGTGGTCCGGCGCGCCACGGTCGGGGCTGGTGGCACGCCGACCGGATGGTCGGATGCCCACCGCGGCCCTGTCGGTGACGCCCGAGGTTCCAGCGCCAACGCCCTGAACGGGGAGTTCCTCGGCGACTACAACACCACGGCGGCAGCAGGCGGCTTCGCCGTGGCGGTGTACGTCGACGTGCGCAACGCCGCCGACTGCCCCGCGGTGGACGCCTACCGTCAGGCGCTGGCCGACGGCAGCCCCATCGCCAAGCCCGCCCCCAACTCCGTCTGCCCGCCGACGTTCGGCAACTCCGACATCTTCGGCGGTCACTTCACCAGCTGAGCGACTCGCTCGAGGAGGGTGAGGTAGAGCGCGCCGAGGGGGCGCCCGCCGGGGCGGGGGGCTGGTAGGCCGACCCCACGATGAGCACCAGCTGGCCGGGCGGCCCGCCAGGGACCAACCGCACCTGGGGGTCGAGCAAGAAGCGCAAGAGCTGCGCCTGCGTGGCCAGGGCCGGTGGGTAGGCGAGCGTCGAGCGGGTGCCCCTCGGGGCCGGGGCGTCGCCGGTACCGACCACGGTAAGCCCGTCGGCCCGCACGGCGGCGGCCGCCCACCTGGCAGCGCCGGCCCGCCCTCCGCCGTTCAGGACCTGGACCGGTGCGCCCTCGAGGCCGGCGCCGCCGCTGGGCAGGCCCACGGGCGGGAGCACCGGGGCGTCCCGCGCGATCGCCGTCATGAGGATCGCGGCCTCCGGTCGCGCCACCACGTAGTCCGGGCAGCCGGTGCAGGCCGGGCCGGGATCGGAGCTCGGGTAGACGCGCAGGTCGACACTCGAGGCCGACATGCTGCCCACCCTGCGCGCCAGCGCGAGCGCCCCGCCGGTCGTGAGCGTGCTGTCGGAGTGCACGTGCGGGCCCATCGCGTTGGCGATGGATAGCATCTTGGGGAGGTTGACGAGGTTGCCGGCCGAGGTGAGCTTGCCCATCACCGCGCGGATGAACGCCTGCTGCCGACCGATGCGGCCGAAGTCGGAGTCCACGTGCCTGGCCCGGACGTAGGCGAGGGCGTGGATGCCGTCCATCAATTGGCAGGAGTGGGCGGCCATGTGCAGGTTGGCGAAGCTGTCGTCCCAGCGCCTGCCGGTCGGGTTGCACAGTCGCACCCCACCGAGCGCGTCGACCACCTTGAGGAAGCCGGCGAAGTCAAGCTCCACGTAGTGGTTGATCGGCACCCCGGTCACCTGCTGCACCGTCTTGACGGCAAGGCTCGGCCCGCCGAGGGCGTAGGCGGCGTTGAGCTTGTTGGTCTGGCCGTCGATGCGCACCCGCAGGTCGCGCGGGATCGACACCATGACCGCCCTGCGCCTGGCCGGGCTGAGGTGGACGAGGATGATCGTGTCGGTGCGCTGCCCGGCGGCGACGGTCGTCTGGATGCGGCCGAGCTGGCCTGGTGAGAGCCCTTCGCGGGAGTCCGATCCGACGAGCAGGATGTTCGTCGGACCGCCAGGCACGGCCGCGGCGAGGTTGGCGACCCGGTGGCGACCCTCCCGCAATAGGCGGCCGGCGTAGTGGTAGCTCCCGTACAGGGTCACGGCCGCCGCCGCGACCAGGACGGCGACGGCGACGGCGGCGGCGCGCCAGGCCCAGCCGCTCACCCCCGTGCGCACATCGGCTCCCCTCCTGCCGGCATCGGATCGGTGGCGGACGGCCCGGAAGGGCGCCAGCCGGTGCGGGTGGTGCCGTCGCAGGGCACAGGGGCAGCGACCCCTCCGCGAGCAGTGGCGGCACCCGAAGAGTTGTACGCCCGGCCAGATGAGACCCGCATGAGAGCCGGCGCCGCCCGTTTCTCACACGGTGACCAGACCGGGCCAGCCGGTCAGCTGCCGCCTCGGCTCGCAGGATGCCGGCATGACCGCGGTGCTCGCCCAGGGCGGCGACGTCGTCCCCCATCCCAGGCACCAAGCGCCGCCGCTACCTGGGGAGAACGTCGCCGCCCTCGACTCCTCGAGCGCTAGGCGAGGAAGGCCGCTACGGCTCGGGCCGTGACCGCGTCGGTGACCAGGGTGTTGATGAGTCCGGCTCGGGCTGCCCCCACGATGGCCTTTGCCTTGTCGGCGCCGACGGCGATCCCGAGGACGTGCGGGACGCGTCGGAGCCGGTCTGCCTTGATCGCGAGCAGCCGCGGCTCATCGGGGTAGTGGATCAGTGTCCCGTCCTCGGTGAAGAATCGACCGACCACGTCGCCTGTCGCGTGCGCGATCGCAGGATCGCCGTCAGAAAAGCCGGCGGCGATGAGGCTAGGATCGGGCTTCGGATAGGCTCCGATCCCCACGAGCGCGGCGGTGGCCCTGTCCCACAGGCCCAGGGTCGAATGGATGCCTTCCTCATGGACCAGGGACCGCTTGAGCGACGCTGAGACGAAGGCCGGAGCATGCAGGTAGCGAGGGGTGCCCTCGAGGGCGGCTGCCCACTGCCGGGTGATCTCGTTCGGCTGGAACCACGGTCGGTCCTCGTTGCTCCCGCCCAGCGCTGGAGCAACGATGACCCCCGGCTGCGGGGTCAACCCGTACCGCGCGAGGCTGTGGATGGCGCGGCCCCATCCCACCACGATCACGTCGCCGGCCTGCAGGGTGATGCCCGCGAGCGCGTCATTGAGCCGACCGGCCAGCACCGGTGCAGGATCGGCGGGGTCGGCCAGCCCGGCGGCGACATGGATCCCTCGAAGCTTCAATTTCTCTTCGAGGTCCTTGGCGAGGCTGGGGTCGGCGGTGGGAGGCACGATCTCGATTCGGACGATCCCGAGTTGCCGAGCGCGGGCGAGTAGCCGGCTCACGGTCGGTCGACTGACGCCGAGATGCCGGGCGATCTGCTCCTGGGAGCGCTGTGCCTGGTAGTACATGATCGCCGCAGTGACCAGGGGTTCGTCCTCGTCCGGCTCGTAGGTGTTGAAGGGTCTTCTCAAGGGGTTCCTCGCTCTCCAGGACTTCTGACCCTTGTACGCATCCGTCGACGCACGTCACGATACCCGTCGCCGTGCGCGTGCACAACTGCCCTGAGCAGATGTTGCACATTCGTTCTTGACAATCGTTCACACCTTGGGTATGGTGTGAGGCGTCCGGTCAGCATCCAGGCGATCGGGTCGTTCTAAGGAGCCAGTTCCGCACAGCGCGAAGGGTAGGTGCCTGGCAGGTGCGTCCGTGAGCGCTCAGGACGTGACCGGCCGGGCCACCAGTGGAAGCGGAACCGCCCGACCAGCGTGTCCACAGCAGCTTCCATCTCCGCCCCGGCGCGGCGGCCACTGCCTCATTTTGCCCACCGGCGTATGTCGACGTAAGAACGAGCGAAGGGACGAGTGGCTGGTATGGAGTTCCGGCAACTACGCTACTTCATCGCCGTCGCCGAAGAGCTGCACTTCGGCCGCGCGGCCGAGCGCCTCCAGATAACCCGGCCCCCGCTCAGCCAACAGATCCTGGCCCTTGAGCGAGAGCTCGGAGTCGAGTTGTTTGTGCGTGGCCGACGCATCGAGCTCACCGAGGCGGGTCGCGTCCTCCTCGAGCAGGGTCGTTGTGCCGATGAGGCTGTCGCCCAGGCCGCGCAGGCCGCGCGAGAGGCCGGTGAGGGAACGACGCGGCTGCGGATCGGCTATCCCGCAGCCGTCGCATCGCAGTACGCGCCCACAGCGGTTCGGACGTTCCGCGAGCGGTTCCCCTCCGTTGCCCTGGAGACGGTCGTGGGGCACACGGGTGCACACCTCATGGCGCTGAAGGCCAAGCAGGTCGACGTCGCCTTCGTCCGTCTCGCGTGCCCCGACGGAGAGGCCATCAGCTTCCGGCCGCTGCACCGCGAGCGCGTCTTCGTGGCCATGCCCGAGGGTCATCCACTGGCGAGGCTGCGGGCCGTCCGGGCCGAGCACATCGCGCACGAGCCGGTCGTGCTCTTCCCGCGTGCCCTCGACCCGCCGCTCCACGACCATCTCGTGAACGAGGTGTGCGATCGCTCGGGGGTCTTGCTGTCAGTCGCGCTTGAAGCCACGACGCTCGAGAGCAGCCTCGGCGCGGTCGCGGCCGGGCTCGGGCTCACGTTCACGGCAGAATCGGCGGTGGGCCTCTTCAAGGTCCGGGGCGTCGCGTTCCGGCCATTGATGACGACAGCACCGGCCCTCCAGGTCGGCGTGACATGGCGGCGGGACGCGGCGTCAAGAGCTGTGAGACAGTTTCTCGCCGTCATCGACGAGCTCGCCAGAGGCGCCAGACTGGCCACACGCGATGATACGGCCTACCGCCACAACGGCCACGACCCAGACAAGTTGGTGCAGGCGGTCAGGGACGGTGAGCGGATTGAGAGCTGAGCCCGGGAGGAGCTGCTCGCGGCCGACGGGGTGCGTCTCCGCCAGAAGGCCGCCAACCGGGACGAGGCGGTGCAGCTCGGCTGCATGCCCATTGGCAGGGCCGACCGCCGCCGGGCTCGCCGCGCAGGCCGGAGGGGTGGGCGGCGAGCCGCGTGCCGGAGGGGTGGGCGGCGAGCCGCGTGTTGGTTAGGTGGCGGGGCGGTGCAGCAGCGCGCCTAGATCGGCGAGCGGCCCGAGGTGCCGCAGCTTGTCAGGGTTGACGACGGAGGTCACCGCCTGGACCTGCCCGTCCGCGACATCGAGCGCCAGCACGCCGATCAGCCTGCCCTCGGGGTCGAGCACCATCGCGCCGGGCTGGCCGTTGACCTCGACCCGGCGCAAGGAGAAGCCGCCGAAGCGCGCCGCGGCACGCACCCACGTGAGCAGGGTCCGGGCGACCCGGGCCCGGCCATGCAGCGCGCGGGCGATCGCCGGCACCCTGCCGCCGCCGTCGCCGTGGAGCACGACGTCGCGGGCGAGCAGCCCCTCGAGCGCCTCGAGATCGCCCTCCTCGGCCGCCGCAAAGAAGCTCTGCGCCAGCTGCTCGCGTCGCTCGCGCGACGCCTCGAAGCGTGGCCTGCGCTCCTCCACGTGCTTGCGGGCCCGCGCTACCAGCTGGCGGGTGTTGTCCTCGCTCTTGCCGACGATCCCGGCGATCTCGTCGTAGGGGTAGTCGAAGACCTCGCGCAGCAGGAACGCCGCACGCTGTTCCGGCGACAGGCTCTCGAGCAGCACGAGGAAGGCAAGCGACAGCGAGTCTGCCACCTCCGCGTGGCGGGCCGGGTCCTCGTCGGCGCTCGCGACGAGCGGCTCGGGCAGCCACTCGCCGACGTAGCTCTCGCGTCGGGCGCGCGCGGAGCGAAGCTGGTCGATGCAGAGCCGCGTGACCACGGTCGAGAGGTAGGCGCGCGGCGACTCGATCCGCTCCCCTTCCTGCAGCGTGCGGTGCAGGCGGAGGAACGCCTCCTGCACGACGTCCTCCGCCTCGCTCATGCTGCCGAGCATCCGGTAGGCGACCGCGAACGCCCCCGGCCGGAACTCCTCGAAGAGCTGCGCCACCGACATCGCTTAGCCGAGGCCCTTCGCGAAGCCCAGCCGCCAGCTCGGATAGCGCGGCTGCCAGCCGAGCTCGCGCTTCGCCTTGGCGTTGGATGCTCCCCGCACCTCGGTCATCATGACGGTCGCCGCCTCACCGGCCGCGAGCCGCCCGAGCCACCGCGGGAAGCGCCTCGGCGGCTTGGCGCCCAGCGCGCTCGCCAGCGCCGGAAGCCATTCGCGCACGGGCGCGGGCTCGTCGTCCACGACCTGGTAGATCCCGCCCGGGCCGTGCTCGACGGCCGCGACGGTCGCCGCGGCGGCGTCCTCGATGTGGACGAACGACCATACGCCGCCACCACCCCCGACCAGCGGGAACTGTCGCTTGCGGACTGGCTTGGCCAGCGCCGCTTCGGGATCCAGGCTCATCCCGGTCCCTGGGCCGTAGAAGCCGCCGTAGCGGAGCACGAGGCCCTCGGCCCACTCGACTCCGGTCACCGCCTGCTCGAGATGGCGGATCGCCGCGAGCGTGGAGCGCAGCGCCTCGGGTGGGTTGGGATCCAGTGGATCGGTCTCGCTCTTCACCGGCCCGCCGGTGCGCGCGAACGGCCAGCCCGCGTAGCTCTGTGCCACGAAGCGGCGCGCTCCCACCGCGTGGCCGGCGGCGAGCAGGTGGTCGGTGCCCTCGGTGCGCAGGCGGTTGGTCATGGCGAAGAAGCGCTCGACGTGCCGCATGTCCAGCGCTCCGGACAGCGCCGTGAGCTGGTGCACGATCACCTCGGGCTCGGCCTCGGCCACAGCCCGGGCCACCGAGTCTGGGTCGAGTGCGTCGGCCACCACCGGCCGTGCTCCCAGCGCCCGCAGCGTGTCCCGCTTGGACGCCGTCCTGGTCATGCCCACGACCTCGTGGCCGTTCGCGACGAGCTGAGGGACGAGCTGTGTGCCAAGCGCACCCGTGGCGCCGGCGACGAACACCTTCATGGCATCTCCTTCTTCGTCTCGGTCAACCCAGAGACGAGATGCCACCGGCGCCTGTGACACATCCTGATCAGGCTACCGCAGCGGCCGTGCTCGTAACAGGGATCGGCGGGGCCGAACGGCTGGCCGTCGCGCACCCGCTCCTACGGCCGGCGCCTGCCTACAGGATCTACTCGGCGTTCGAGCGACGGCGGATCCCCGAGGACAGGATGTCGCGGATGCTGACCACACCCTTGAGTTCGCGGCCCTCCACGACGGGGAGGTGGCGAAACCCGCCGGTCAGCATCACCTCGGCGGCCTCCCCGGTTGTCATGTCGGGGGTGGCCGTCACTGGATCCCTCGTCATCCACTCCGAAACAGGCGACTTGGTGAGGTCCGAGCCCGAGGCGGCCGCCCGCAGCACATCCCGCTCGGTCAGGATGCCGGCCAGCCAGGAGCCCTCCATGACGACCGCCGAGCCCACCCGAGCCTTCACCATCATGCTGGTGACCTCCGCGACTGCCCGCTCGGCCGAGGTGGTGAGGACCTCGGTCGTCATGATGTCCCGCAGCTGGATCACCGTCGCCCCTCCCTCCTCATTCCGGACTCTCCGCCTAACCGCTGCCGCCAACCTCGTCAGGATCAGGGTCATTTGCCGAGCCAGCCGGGTTCATGAGCTCCTCGTTCAGCAGCCGCCACAGCGAGCCCGCCCACGAGCTGATGCCCGGCCACGTCCTCCAGAAGACCTGCATGCTCGTCTCGTCGAGCTGGCGGTAGGCGTCGTGGGGGGTCACGGCGTCGGCAACCTCCTCGAACTTGGAGATCGCGTCCAGGAAGCGGTCAGAGATGTCATCCACTGGCGCTCCTTCCATCATGCGGCCTTTACCGCGAGCGTGGAGGGCGGCCTGCTTTCACCGCTTCGACGCCTGCCCGGTCTTCGCCTTCCTGCTCGACGCCGCCGAGCGGACCTGTGACTGACGGACGCCTTCGGCGGTGAGGCTTGCGGCCCGCTTGTCTCGGTCAGCACGCATCTGCTTCTCCCTGGCCTGCGTGATCGGCGCGGGCGGGTCGATCGCGTTGAAGCATTCGGGCATGACCTTGTCGGATGGGCCGAGTTCCGTCAAATGGGTTCAAGAGCGGTCGGTTGCAGGCGCCGCGGATCGAGGTCCAACCACGAAGCTGACCGAGGCTGGTGGGAAGTGTCGCGCAGTTTCGTCCTCAGAGTGTCGGCGGTAGGTCGAATGCCGGGAACAGCCCGGCGCCGAACGTCGTGATCTCCGCGATGACTCCGTCCTCGACGCGCAGCACGTCGAACTTGAACGCGCGGAACTCGCTGTCGCCCGGCCTCCGGAGGTAGCTCGCCGCCGTCGGCATCCGGTTGGCCATCGTCGGGACGAGCCGCCAGTCGCCGTCCCGCTCCTCGCCGAAGGCCCGCTCGAGGAGCGGCGCGACCATCTCGAGTCCGTCGTAGAGGAACGGGTTCGGCGGCATCGTGACCCTGAGGTCCTCCGACGCGATCGCGGCGGCGGCCGCGGCGTCGCACCGCTCGTGTGCGTCGATGAACCGCTCCAGCAGCACGCGCTCCTCCGCGCTCGGCTCCGAGGCCGACCACTCGAGGCGGTGCGAGGGCAGGTGTTCCTGCATCCTCGCGCGTGCGCGTTGCAGCGCGCTGTTGGCCGCCGCCACGCTGGTATCGAGGAGCGACGCGGTCTCGCTGGCCGGCCACCCCAGCACGTCGCGCAGGATCAGTGCCGCTCGCTGCCGCGGCGGAAGGACCTGCAACGCAGCCAGGGACGCCAGCTCGATCGTCTCCTGCGAGACGACGACGGCGTCCGGCTGCTCGTCGGTGGGCGCGATCTCGTCCAGCAACCGGTCCGGGTACGGCTGGAGCCACGGGATCTCCGCGAACGAGCGCAGCTCCCTCACGCGTCGCGATCTGCTCCGGATCATGTCCAGGCACACGTTGGTCGCGATGCGGTAGAGCCAGGCGCGGAAGAACATGCCGCCCTCGAAGCTCGCGCGGTTGCGCCACGCGCGCAGGAGCGTCTCCTGCACGGCGTCCTCCGCCTCGTCGAACGAGGCGAGCATCCGGTAGCAGTGGACGTGCAGCTCGCGGCGGTGACGCTCGGCGAGGGCGGCGAAGTCCTTCTCCGTCATGCCCCGCGCTCGTTTCGTCCGCGCTCCTGCAGGACCCAGCTGTTGCCGTCGGGGTCGCTGAAGTCGGCGAACGAGCCGTAGTCGCGGCGCTCGGGATCCGGGCCCGACGCCCACCTGCCCGACTCGAGATGCCGGACCTCGCCGACGTCCACCCCGCGTTCGAGGAGGTCGGCGCGCGCGGCCTCGATGTCGGAGACGACAAGGTGCGTGCCCCGGACGGAGCCCGGCGCTGCGTCGGTGATCCCCGTCCCGATGGTGATCGAGCACGCCGAACCCGGCGGCGTCATCTGCACGACGCGAAAACCCGTCGCCGGTGCGGTGTCGACGTCCAGGTTGAAGGCGACCTTCTCGACGTAGAAGGTCTTGGCGCGGTCCACGTCCGAGACGGGGATCAGCACGAGTTCGAGCTTCAGATCCACGATGCAGCCTCCCTGGTGTCGTCGCTTGTTACTTGAGGACGAGCCCACCGGTCACGTTCACCATCGTCCCGGTGATGCCCGCGGCCCGGTCGGACGCGAGGAACACCGCCGTCTCTGCAACGTCGGCCAGCCTGGGGGCCCGGCGCAGCGCGGCCATCCCCGCGATCATCTCCTCCACCGTCTGCGCGGTCGGAGCGCCATCTCCGCCAACCGCCGCGATCTTCTCGTCCGACAAGGTCTCGGCGACGCCCGCGGTCCAGATGCCGCAGACGCGCACGCCGTTGGGTCCGACCTCGGCCGCCAGGTAGCGCATGAACGCCTCGGTCGCCGCGTCGGCCGGTCCGGTGCTGCCCATGCCGGGCATCGCCCCGGCCCCCGACGCGCTGTTCAGGTGAAGGATCACGCCGGACCCCTGCTCGATCATGCGCCGCCCCGCGGCGCGGGCGGTGACGAAGTTGCTCTGGAGGCCGGTGACCACGGCACGCAGGAGATCGTCCGTCGTCATCTCGACCAGCGGGGTGCCCTGGACGTCCCCGCGGCTGATGAGGTTGAACGACACGTCGACGCTGCCGGCTTTCGACACCACGTCCCGGACGTGGGTGTCCACGGCCTGTTCGTCCAGGGCGTCGAGCACGGCCACGTCGGCGGACCCGCCGGACACCGTGATGTCCTCGGCCACGGCCTCGAGCGTGCCGCGCGTGCGTCCAGCGAGGAAGACCCGGGCCCCCTCCCGGGCGAACGCTCGGGCGACGCCGCCGCCGATCCCGCCGCCGCCGTAGATGATCGCGCTCTTGCCCTGCAGGAGCTCTGTCATGTCCGCCTCCTTGCTTCGTGGGT
Source organism: Actinomycetes bacterium (assembly GCA_036000965.1). Classification (NCBI taxonomy): domain Bacteria; kingdom Bacillati; phylum Actinomycetota; class Actinomycetes; species Actinomycetes bacterium. The sequence goes on along the minus strand of DASYUT010000303.1, from coordinate 48,811 downwards.
CGCCGCTTCGTGGGTCGCCGAGGTTCTACGAGATGAAACGTCGGCTCCCACGAAAACTCATCGGTGCTGCGATCACAAACCTGCCTCGTCGAATCGGCGATGTCACCGGTCTTCACCTCCGGGTTACCATCAACGGCATGCTCCACGGCCGCCGCGCGGAGTGCGCGGTCATCGACCGGCTCTTGGCCGATGCGGGCAGCTCGCGAAGCGGCGCCCTCGTCCTTCGAGGCGAGGCTGGTGTCGGCAAGTCGGCGCTGCTCGCCGACGCCCTGCGCGCCGCCCTCCGGCACGACTCCGGCACCCGGCTCGAGCTCGATGTGACCGCTAGATGAGGAGGTAGTTCCGATGGTCGACCAGATACCAACAGCACCCGCACCAGCGCGCTCGTCCCAGACCCGCCGGATCGTCCAGGTTGCGCTGTCGCTGGTGCTGATCGTGGCGATCTTCTACTTCCTGCTCCGCGGCATCGACCTCGGCCAGGTGTGGGCGGCGATCCGGGCCCTGACCTGGCTGGAGCTGGCCATCCTGCTCGCGATCGCCGCCTGGAACCTGTGCACCTATGCGTTTGTGTGGATGTCGGTGACCCCGGGGCTGTCGTTTGGGCGCGCGATGGTGATGACCCAGTCGACCACCGCGGTGGCCAACACCGTGCCGGCCGGGTCGGCGATCGGCATCGGGATGACCTACACGATGCTGGGGTCGTGGGGCTACTCCCGGTCGCGGACCACCACGGCGGTACTGGTCTCGGGGGTGTGGAACAGCTTCATCAAGCTCGGCCTACCGGTGCTCGCCCTGGCCCTGGTCGCGCTGCAGGGCAACGCCGGCGGCGGCCGGACCACGGCCGCCCTGGCCGGGATCGCGGGCTTGGTCGCGGCAGTCGTGGTATTCGCGCTCATGCTGCGCAGCGAGCAGATGGCGGAGCGATTCGGGCTGCTGGCCGGCCGGGTCGCCTCCCGGCTGCTGCGGCTGGTCGGTCGGCCGCCGGTGGCTGGCTGGGAGCTGGCCACCGTGAAGTTCCGCGCCCGCACCATCGACCTGGTCGAGCGCCGCTGGGTCGCGATCACGGCGGCCTCGCTGGTCAGCCACCTGTCGCTGTACCTGGTGCTGCTGGCCGCCCTGCGCGATGTTGGGGTGAGCAACGCCGAGGTCGGCTGGGCCGAGGTCCTGGCCGTGTTCGCGTTCGCTCGGCTGGCCACCGCGATCCCGCTCACCCCCGGCGGCGCTGGGTTGGTCGAGGCAGTGCTGATCGGCGGGCTGGTGGCCGCCGGCGGCGCCAAGCCGCAGGTGGTTGCCGCCGTGCTGGTGTACCGCGCGCTCACCTGGCTGCTGCCGATCCCACTGGGCGTCGGCACCTACCTGTGGTGGCGGCGGCAGTCGTTCGTGGCGCCGAGCAAGGAGGCGCCGACCGCGGTGGGCATGGAGGCGTCATGAGCGCCATCTCGCGCCGGGAACGAGTGGCGCCCACGCACGGCGCCGAGGCGCGTCCGGTGCGCAGCGCGGTCGAACACGTCGTGCTTGAGGCGGTCAGCCGCAGCCTGACCGTCGGTCTGGTAGCCTGGCCTGGCAGAGGTTCACGTTTCGCTTCGCAACCGCAGGTTGAGCTTGTCCCTTGCCGCAGGCACCAGGTCGTGCCGGCGTTCATCTAGACCTCCGAGACAATGGAGGGAGGGACAAGTTCATGACTGTTGGAACCGTGAAGTGGTTCAACGCCGACAAGGGCTACGGCTTCATCGCCCCTGAGTCCGGCGACGACGTCTTCGTGCATTTCAGTGCGATCCAGTCGACCGGCTACCGCTCGCTTGACGAGGGGCAGGCCGTCGAGTTCGACGTCACGCAGGGGCCGAAGGGCGCCCAGGCCGCCAACGTGCGGCTGTTGGAGCGCCAGTAGCAAAGGCCGCAACGAGCCCACCCGGCAACTCGTCGGGTGGGCTCGTTGCGGACGGTATGCGGACCTTCCGCCATCCAGGATCCTGGCAGAGCGCGGCGCCTCGGCAGGGCCACCAACCCGAGCAGGTGCTGTGGAATTCAGCCGATGGGCACGGCGAACAGGCTGATGGCCAGGAAGTGGGCGGCGACCCCAGCGATCACCAGCACGTGGAAGACCTCGTGGTAGCCGAAGACGGCCGGCACCGGGTCGGGGCGGCGCATGGCGTACACGGCCGCCCCGGCCGAGTAGACCAGCCCGCCGGCGACGATCAGCAGCCCGCCGGCCACGCCGAGCCGGGTGAACAGCTGCGGCATCGCCACGATCGCCACCCAGCCAAGCGCCAGGTACACGGCCCCCCCGAGCCATCTGGGCGCGCCAGTCCAGGCCAGCTCGAGCACGATCCCGGCCAGCGCCCCGCCCCACACGACCGCCAGCACGACGGTGGCCAGTGTGCCTTGGAGAACCAGCAGGCCAACGGGCGTGTAGGTCGCGGCGATGAGCAGGAAGATCATTGCGTGGTCCAGCCGGCGCATGCGGCGCCGGGCCGGCGCGGTCCAGGTGACCCGGTGGTACAGGGCGCTCACCCCGAACAGGGCGGACACCGAGGCGGCGTAGACGGCGGCGGCGACCGACGCCCTGCTGCCGGCGGCGAGCACGACCAGCAGCGTGCCGCTGCCGAGCGAGACGAAGAAGGCGTACTGGTGGAGCACCCCGCGCAGGCGGGGCTTGACCCGGACCTCGGGGACGGCCACGGACGGTGTCGGGACGCCGCGGGAGGTGTCGGGTCGGACCAGACGATCAGGGGGCACAGGCACTCCGCGGACTGGGAAAGCAGGCGTACTGGGCTCCACGCCGCCAACGTTCGGCCCGTGGACGCCCCTCGGTAGCGCCACCCAGGCTACCCGTGTGCGCCAACCCGGCTGTGCCGTGACGGGGTGTTGGAGGCCGTGACGGGGTGTTGGAGGCCGTGACGGGTGTTGGAGGCCAAGGACTTCACTCAGCGCTGGGCTCGGCCCTCCCACAGCGTGCTGACCGCCTTGGCGATGCGTCGCTGCCGCGTCTCGCCTGTCTTGGCTCCCTCGACCGATTGATCGGTCGTAACGGTCTTGTAGCTATTGCCGGCCAGGTTCTCGGCAGGTGCCTTTAGGCTTTGAAGAACTCGACCAACACGGGGGCGATGACTGCCGGGTCGACGTTGTGCCCCTGACCTTCCAGGGTGCGGGGTTGCGCATCCGGGAGGGCGTCCGCGAGCGCTTGCGCAGTGTCGCGCATCCACGGGAAGTCCGCCCCACCGGCGATCACGAGCGTGGGCGCCGTAACGGAGGCTGCCCGCTCGGTCGGCAATGAATAGGAATCGTCGGCACTTGCCAAGGTCGAGCACTGCCGTCGTCGCCGGCGTGGAACCGGCCCTGGGCCTGGCAGAAGGCCTCGATCAGCCGCGCGTTCGGGTGCACTCGACTCCTCCTCGGCCCGACCACCGCAGGACAACACGAAACGGACGGCAGCGGTCGGCTCACGGGTCAATGACCTGGGGCTTCGCCGCGGTGGCTTGGCGCTTGGCGTTCGCCAGGAAGCCGGCCACGGCTGCGGTGTCGAAGTAGAACATCTGCGCGCGGGCAAGCCTTCCCTCGCGGACCCGGTACAGGCCGAGCACCGGGCCGTCGAACCGCTCGCCCACGGGGCTGACCCCCCGCTGCCGCCACAGCACCACGACCTCCTGGTCGCTGGCGGCGACGATGCGCGGATCCATCCCTCGCTCGGCCGCAGTGGGCTGCAGAGGGTTCCACGTCTCGGCCCAGGTGGGCCGACCCTGCCGGGCTTCGGCCTCGCGATCACGGTAGGTCCCGCCGTAGGGGAGCGATGGCGGCCAGTGAATCTCGAATTCGGGATGGACGAGCTCGGTGAACCGTTGCGCGTCGCGTCGCTCGACCGCCCTGAAGACCTCGAGCATGACCTCCGCGTTCTCCCGCACGTTCCCTCTCGCGCTCATGCTTGGCTCCCTTGTTCTCCCGGGCCCTCTCATGGCTGCCTTTCGGGGTGGCGAGGCTGGTGGCGGGATCCGCTTACGAATGGACGGTGTGCGAGCCAGCCCGACGACCTGGTGGCCGGCAGGGTGCGCACCAGCGGCACGCCGAGCGTGCCGCTGGCCCCGCGACCAGGACCCTCATGGCCGGGGCATCTCCCCGGCCGGCGCCTGGGTGCGTGAGCGCCGCGTGCCGGCCAGCACCGCCAGGGGCAGCGTAATGGCCAGCGCGAAGGTGGCCACGGTGGCGACGTCGTCGGCCAACGGGAAGGCGTCCAAGGTGGTCAGGTGGTATGCGAAGTGGGGGACCTGGAAGACCAGCCAGGTCCCGATGGCCGCTTGTGTCAGGCGGCGCTCGGGGACCGCGGCAGCCCACACCAGCAGCACCGCGACCGCCAGCAGCCCGACCCCGGCGTCGCGCACCAGGTGCTCGTCATAGGGACCGAGCGTCGACACCCAGGCGCGGCCGTCGCCGGGGAACTGGTCGTACCAGGATCTCGGGTCGAGCAGGGCCCACAGCCCGGCCGCGGCCTGCAAGAGCCCGGGCAGCAGCAGACAGAGCCGCTGCCAGCCGGTCAGCCGGTCATGCTCCATCGTGGTTCCTTTCCTTGGAGGGTGCCAGCAGGGCGAGCGAGATGGCACCGGGCCGAGGAGGACGCATTGAAGTGGTTGGCGGCGATGAGCGGGTCATCCAGGCGCAAGCGTCCTCGCTCGGCGAGCTGCTGGAACCAGGATGCCAGCGCGGCGACGGTACGTTCGGGGCCGCGCTCGTAGTAGGTGCGCCCCAGCTCGGGAAAACGGCCGGCTTCCCCGATGACGAGTCGTCGCAGTTGCAGCACCTGCGGTTGCATGACGGTGGTGATGAGCCGGCGGGCGAGCTCACCCAGACCCTTCTCCAGGTCGTCGGTGTCCTGGAGGGTGAGGATCCCAGCGAGGATTGGGTACGTCGAGTACGATCGACGCTCCCAGGGAGCGTTCTCTCTTGTCTACATGCGAAAGCACCTTGGATGAGAGTGCGGGGAACGCGGGTGCTCGCCATCTGCGGGTTGTACCTGGGCGACGCCGAGGACGCCGAGCGCACGCGGGTTGCAGTCGCAGACCGTTACGGCGCCTCCCGTGCGGCTTGTCTTCCGTTGTTCGGGGCGACGCCTCCGACAAACAAACCGGTCATCCGGACTACCTGACCGGCCCTAGCGTCTCACCAAGGCCGCGCTGGCTGCTTGGAGGGCGGCGAGGGTGGCGGCGACGGCGGGGGGCTGCTGGGGGGCGGCCGGGGCGACGACCAGGATCTGCCGCTCGGGGGCGCTGGCCAGGGGCGTGGCCACCACCCCGGGGAGCTGCACGGTGCCGAGGACCAGCTCGGGCAGCAGCGCGACGCCAAGGCCGACCGCGACCAGGCGCTGGACGGCGACGTAGTCGTCGGTGGCGAAGGCGATCTCGGGGGTGAAGCCGGCCGCCGCGCACGCCCGGAGCAGGTGGTCGCGGCAGCGTTCGCAGCCGGCGATCCAGGTCTCCTCGGCGAGCTGGTCCAGGCCCAGGACGCCGGCGTGGGCGAGGGGGTGGCCGGCCGGCAGCACGGCGAGCAGCCGGTCGGCCAGCAGCGGCACCTTGGTGAAGTCCGCGCCCTCGTCGCTGGCCACCCCCGCGTACTCGAAGGTCAGGGCCAGGTCGCAGTCGCCGCGCCGGAGCAGGGCCAGCGAGGTGGGCGGCTCGGCCTCGACCAGCGAGACCCCGACCAGGGGGTGGCTGGCCCGCAGGCGGGCCAGCGCGGCCGGGACCAGGGTGGCGCTGCCCGACGGGAACGAGGCCAGCCGCGCCCGGCCGGCCCGCAGCCCGGCGATGGCGGCGACCTCCTCCTCGGCGGCGGCCAGCCGGGCCGAGACGGCGTCGACGTGGGCGGCGAGCGCCTGGCCGGCCTCGGTCAGCCGGATGCCACGGCCGGCCCTTGCCACCAGCGGCGTGCCGACCTCCCGTTCCAGGCGCCGGATGTGGTGGGTGATGGCCGGTTGGGTGTAGCCGAGCTGGCGGGCGGCCGCCGACAGCGAGCCGTGGCGGGCCACGGCCCGCAGCACCAGCAGCCGTCGCAGGTCCAGCATGGCACCCATCTATAAGCGATCCTTTGCCTCATGGCAAGAAGCTGGCAATTGTCCTTGAGGTGGGTCGGCGCCATCCTGGCAGCGACTCCACCGACGAAGGGAGACCACCATGCGGACGATCGGCCTGCTGGGGGGCATGAGCTGGGCGTCGTCCATCGAGTACTACCGCATCCTCAACGAGCGGGTCCGCGACGAGCGCGGCGGGCTGCACTCGGCCCCGCTGCTGCTGCACTCGGTCGACTTCGCCGAGGTCGCCGCCCTGCAGGCCGCCGGCCGCTGGGACGACGCCGGCGACCTGCTGGCCGGAGCGGCCAAGGGCCTGGAGGCCGCCGGCGCCGAGCTGCTGCTGCTGTGCAGCAACACCATGCACAAGGTCGCCCCGGCGGTGGAGGCGGCGGTCTCGGTGCCGCTGCTGCACCTCGTCGACGCGACCGCCGAGCGGGTCAGGGCGGCCGGGCTCGGCACGGTCGGCCTGCTCGGGTCGAGCTTCACCATGGAGGACGGCTTCTACCAGCAGCGCATGCGGGCCCACAGCCTGCGCGTGCTGCTCCCCGGGGAGGCCGACCGCCGGGTCGTGCACCGGGTGATCTTCGAGGAGCTGTGCGCCGAGGTGTTCACCCAGGCGTCCAGACAGGCCTACCGCGAGGTCATCGCCAGGCTGGCCGCGGCGGGGGCCGAGGGCGTGATCCTGGGCTGCACCGAGATCGAGCTGCTCGTCGGGCAGGCCGACAGCCCGGTCGAGGTCTTCCCGACAACCAGAATCCACGCCGAGGCGGCCATCGCGGCCGCCACGGCCAGCCTGCCGGCCTGAGGCGACGCCGGCCGGCGAGCTGGGCCGGCACCCGCGCGGTGGCCGCCAGGCCGTCCGGACCGGCCGGGCGCACCTCCAGCACCTGCCCGCCAGCGCGGGCCTTCAGCTCATCCGAGGTGCCGCGGGCGATCACCTGCCCGTGGTCCAGCACCACGATGCTGTCCGTGAGCTGGTCGGCCTCCCCAGGTACTGGGTGGTGAGCAGCACCGTGGTGCCCTCGGCCACCAGCTCCCGGATGACCGCCCACACCCAGGCGGCTGCGCGGGTCCAGCCCCGTGGTGGACTCGTCCAGGAACAGCAGCCGCGGCTGGCCGATGAGGCTGACGGCCAGGTCCAGGCGGCGGCGCATGCCGCCCGAGTAGGCCTTCACCCGGCGGTCGGCCGTCTCGGTGAGGTCCACGCGCTCGAGCAGCTCGCCGGCGCGACCGCGCCGCATCGCGGCGCTGAGCCCGAGCAGGTTGCCGAACAGCTCCAGGTTCTCGCGCCCGCTGAGCTGCTCGTCCACGGTCACGTCCTGGCCGGTCAGCCCGATCAGCGAGCGCACGGCCATGGGCCGGCGGGTCACGTCGTGGCCGCCGACGGCTGCCCGGCCCGCATCCGGGCGCAGCAGCGTCGCCAGGATGCGGACGGTGGTGGTCTTGCCCGAGCCGTTCGGCCCGAGCAGCCCCAGCACCCTCCCGGCGGGCGCCACCAGGTCGACGCCGTCCAGCGCCCGCGTCTGACCGAAGCGCTTGACCAGCCCCTCCGCCTCGATCGCAAGGGTCATGGAGTCACTCCTTGTCGGTTGGCCGGGTGGGGCCCGCTGCCCGCCCGTCGATGCCGCTACGAAGGATCCGCCAGACACTGATGCGGCCCTGCTGTCGAGCTGCCACCGCTGACACGGCCCTGACAGGCCGAGGGAGGGCGCCGCGGGCCGCAGCGGCCTCCGCGCCGGGCTCGACTGGTCGAGGGCTGCCCGAGCTCAACCCGGTCGAAGGCTGAGGGCGAACCTGCGGGAGGAGGCGACGAGCCGCGCGCGCACCTCCGGGCCGGTCTCGGCCCCGGCGAGCTCGAGCGCATCGAGGACCGCCCCGACCACGGGCTTGCAGCCGAGGCGGACCGGCACCGCGCGCCGCGCGACCCGGTGGAGCGCGTCCGCCAGGGTCGTCTCCAGCAGGCGGCTGTTGCCGCGGAACAGGCCGCCGGCCATGACCGTCTCGAACGCGTCGTGGTGCAGGCCGAGCCTGCGGGCGACCAGCGCGGCGGACTCTCCCAGCGCGGTCCCGGCCCGGATGACGATCTCGCGGCAGGCCGGGTCGCCGGCGGCCGCCTGCTGCAGCACCAGGGGCGCGGCGGGTGGCAGCGCGATCGCGCGGCGGCTGAGCCGCCGCAGCAGCTCGACCGGGGAGGCGCAGCCGGCCAGCGGCGGCAGCAGCTCGCTCAGCGTGGTCGCCGGCCCGCGACCGGTGTAGGCGTCGGCAACCGCGTGGACCGCCTCCTCGGCCACGTCGGTCGCGCCGCCGAGTCGCCGTACATCGGGTGCAGGCCGAGCGTGCGGAAGGTCCGGCCGGCCGCGTCGCGGCCGGCGGCGACCGTGCCGGTCCCGGCGATTACCACCACCCCGAACGGGTGGGCCGTGCCGGCGCGCAGGGCGATGAACGAGTCGTTGTCGAGCTTCCTGGGCCCGCCGAGGCCGAGCGGGTCGACGAGCCCGGCGAGCATCGGCCGGTCGTCGTCCCAGTCGAGCCCGGCGAGCCCGAAGGCGCTCGCGGCGAGGCCGCCGGGCTCGGCCCCGGCGACGGCCAGCGCGCCAGTGATCGCCTCCTCCAGGGCGAGCCTTGCCAGGTCGATGCTGGTGTCCTCCCAGTTGGAGCGACCGCTGGAGGCGAACCCGAGCGTCTCGCCGCGCTCGTCGGCGACCAGCGCGTGGGTCTTCGACCCGCCGCCGTCGACGCCGAGGACCAGCCTCACTCTCCCTGCTCTCGGGCCGACGCGTACGCCTGCTCGACGACCCGCATCACGACCCGGCCGTCCTCGCCGCTCGGTCGCGGCTGGCGGCCGGCCAGGGCGGCGCCGACGAACTCGGCGAGCTGCGCCGAGTACATCGGCTGGGTGCAGTGCTCGTAGCCCTCGGGTGGCTCGGTGACGTCCCACACCCGCGCGTACCCGCCCGTGCCGTACAGCTCGGTGTCGGCCTCCAAGCCGCCGAGGTGTGGCTGCCACCACCCCGACTCGACGATCGAATTGGTGGCGTTGGACCAGGTCACCAGCAGGATCGTGTCGTCGTCGACGGCGTAGGCGCCGTAGCGGGTGCCGCTGACGGCGCAGACCCTGGCGGGCTGCGGGTCGCCCAGCAGGTAGCGAGTGGTGTCGATGGCGTGCACGCCCATGTCGAGCAGGGCACCGCCGCCCGCCAGGTCCGGGTTGGTGAACCAGCCGGACGGCCCCCAGCGGGCGTGCACCCCGTAGCTGCGGGTCTTGACGATCTCGCCCAGCTCGCCGCCGTCCACCCTGGCGCGGAGGGCGCGCACGTCCGGGTGGAAGCGCCAGCAGTGCGCGACCATCAGCCACGCCCCCGAGCGGCGCGCCGCCGCGACCATCGCGTCGGCCTCGGCCAGGCAGCGGGCCATCGGCTTCTCGACCAGCACGTGCTTGCCGGCCTCGAGGAAGGCGACCGCCTGCTCGGCGTGCAGCGCGTTGGGGGTGCCGATCACCACCGCGTCCACCGCCGGGTCGGCGGCGAGCGCCCGCCAGTCGGTGGTGGTGCGGGGGATGGCGTAGCGCTCGGCCAGCCGGGCGAGGGACGGCTCGCGCCAGTTGGCCGCCGCGACCAGCTCGGCGCCAGGGTGCTCCAGCACCGCGCGGGCGTGGAAGTCCATGATCCAGCCGGCGCCGAGCAGCGCGATCCGGAGCGGGGCCGGGTTCGAGGGTGCGGCCGTCACCCCTTGACCCCGGTCAGCGTGATCCCCTCGACGAAGACCTTCTGAGCGAAGAAGAAGATGATGATCACCGGCAGCACGAACAGCAGCGACGCCGCCATCTGGAGGTTCCACAGCACCCCTCGTGACAGCGCGGTGAACTGCTGCAGGGCCACCGCGAGCGTCCACGAGTCGGGGTTGCTGCCGGCGTACAGCAGCGGGTTGAAGAAGTCGTTCCAGGAGTACAGGAACTGGAACAGCGCCACCGCGGCGAGCGCCGGCTTGGCGAGCGGCACGATCACCCTGAGCAGGATCTGGAGCTCGCTCGCGCCGTCGACGCGGGCGGCATCGGACAGTTCCTGCGGGATGGTCATGAAGAACTGGCGTAGCAGGAAGATCGTGAAGGCGTCGCCGAAGAAGAGCGGCACGATCAGCGGCTTGAGCGACCCGATCCAGTGCAGCCGCACGAAGATCACGTACAGCGGCACGATGGTGACCTGCGGCGGCAGCATCAGGGTCGAGAGCACCAGCATGAAGGCGACCTGTCGTCCGCGCCACTGCAGGCGCGACAGGGCATAGGCCACCGGCGTGCAGGAGAGCACCACCCCGACGGTGGCGAGCCCCGCGTAGGTGACCGTGTTCAGGGTGTAGCGCACGAACGGGAAGGAGTGGAACACCGTCTTGAAGTTCGACCACGCGAACGGGTGCGGCCAGATGTTCGGCGAGAGCGTCTGCTGGTTGGTCATGAGCGAGGTCGCCAGGATGAACACGAACGGGAGCAGGAACGCGATCGACAGCGCGATCGCCACCGAGTGGTTGGCGACCGACATGAGGATCTGGCGGCGCCGGATCGAGGGTGGCACCGGCCGCCGCGCCGCGGCGGCGGCGGTGCCCGGAGCGGTCACAGCGGTCATTTGAAGCCCCCCTGGTAGTGCACCCACCGGCGTGAGCTGCGGATGAGCACGACGGTGCAGGTCATGGTCACGATGAACATGACCCAGGAGAGGGCGGCGGCGTAGCCCATGTGGAAGCCCTCGAAGCCCTGCTGGAACAGGTGGCTCGAGTAGAACAGCAGCGAGTCCTGTGGGAAGCCGACGGGGTGGGTCTGATCGCCCGCCCTGGAGATCACATAGGCCTGGGTGAAATACTGGAAGCCCTGGATCATCCCGATGATCACCGAGAAGAAGATCACCGGGGAGATCATCGGCAGGGTCACGTGGCGGAACCGCTGCCAGGGGTTCGCGCCCTCGATCTCGGCCGCCTCGTAGAGATGCCTTGGCACGTCGAGCAGCGCGGCGAGGAAGATGATCATGACCTGGCCGATGCCCCACAGGCCGATCAGCGCCAGGCCCGGCTTGGTCCAGCGCGGGTCCACGAACCACAGCGGCTGCGGCAGGTGCAGCAGGCGCAGGATGCGGTTGACCGGCCCACCCGGGTTGAGCAGGTAGATGAAGCCGAGCGCCGCCGCCACCAGCGGGACCATCGCGGGCAGGAAGAAGATCGTCCGGTAGAGGGTGAGCCCGCGCCTGACCCTGGTCAGCACCGTGGCGGTCGCGATCGCGAAGACCACCTGGAGCGGTACCAGGAACACGATGATCCAGAGCGTGTTCTTGACCGACACCCAGAACTGCGGGTCGCTGGTGAACATGAAGCGGTAGTTGCTGAGGCCGACCCATCTCGGCTCGCTCAGGATGTCGTACTTGGTGAACGAGAAGTACAGGCTCGACGCCATCGGGTACACGTAGAACGCGCTGAACCCGATGATCCACGGAGCCATGAACGCGAGCGCGACCCACTGGCGGTGCCAGGCTGAGCGCCGCCTACGGCGGCGGCGCTCAGCGGCACGGACCTGTTCGGGAGCGGCCGCCGGCCGCTCCGCGACGGTGGCCATGTCGTTCCTCCCTACCCGAGCGTCTGCTGCTTGGCGATCTGGCTGTCGAGTGCCTTGAGGCCGGCGGTCAGGTCGCTCACCTTGCCCGCCTGCCACTTCGTGGCGAAGGTGCCGAACAGGTCGACGTCGGCGATTCCGATCGGGGTGATCGGCTTGAAGGTCGACTTGGGGTTCTGGAAGACGTCCATGAACGTCTTGAAGTGCGGGTCGTTCTGCAGCACCGGGTCCTTCAGCGTCTCGAACGTGCTCGGCACGTTCTTGAGCCCGTGCGCCAGGGTGGTCAGGTAGCTCGTGTCGGTGGTCATGAACTTGAGCAGCAGCCAGGACTCGGCCGGGTGCTTCACGCCCTTGGGGATGCCGGCGATGGTGCCGCCCACCAGCTGCGTGCCGTACAGGTCGGCCTGGGCGTCGTCGACCGGGAACGGCGCGGTGGCGTAGTTGACCTTGGACTTGTCGCGCGCGATGAACGCGGTCCGCCACTCGCCGTCCATCATCATGGCGATCTTGCCGGCTTCGAAGCCGTTCTGCGCGGAGAACTCTGAGTCGCTGCCGCCCAGCGACGCGGCGAACTTCTGCAGCTTGCCGTAGCCGATGGCGTCGACCAGCGACTTCTGCCACTGCAGCATCTTGGCCCAGTTGGGGTCGGAGGCGAGGGTGGGCTTGAGGGACTGGTCATACCACTTCGCGCCGAACGCGTGGCCGAAGGTGTTCGGCGTGGTCGAGCTATAGAACCCGAACAGCGGGACGAACCCGGCCACCTTGATGCTGCCGTCCGGGTTGTACTCGGTCATCTTCTTGGCCATGTCGGCGAGCTGGCTGACCGTCTTCGGCGGCGCGCTGAAGCCGTGCTTCTTGAGCAGGTCGACGTTGTAGTACAGGCCTTGGGCGTCGGTCAGCATCGGCAGCGCGCACTGCTTGTTCTCGAAGGAGGTGTAGCTGAACACGCCCGCCGGCCAGACCGCGTTCTTGTCGATCTTGTCGGCCTGCAGGTACGGGTTCAGGTCCTGCCACGCCCCCGTCTGGCAGTACTTGGCGGCGTTGTCTGGCGTGAACGAGATCGCCACGTCCGGCGGGTTCCCACCGCTGATCGACCGCTCGATCGCCGTGTCTTCCTTGCCGCCGACGTGCTTGACCGTCATCCACGGGTACTTCTTCGTGATCATGTTGAGCGCGTTGGTGGTGACCTTGTATTCGCCCGAGGTGAAGTTGCTCCACACGGTGAGCGTGAGCGGGGCGTGGCTGGCGTTGGGCGCGACCGTCTGCACCGGCTTGGAGCTGCCACCGCCCGCCGTGCAGGCGGCGGCGAGCAGCGCCAGTGCGATGAGGCCGATGAGCCGTCGTCTCATGTGAGACTCCCTTCGGTGCGAGTCGGTGCGAACGGTCCTGCCGCTGGTTGGCTTCAGACCACGAGCTCCCTCCGGTCGAGCATGGTTGCGGGATCGAACAGCCGGTCCTGGGTCACGGCCAGGGCGTTGGCGACGGCGCCCTGCAGCACGGCGTCGTCGCCCAGCGCCGAGGCCAGCAGCCGCGGCCGCAGCGGCGAGAGCGCGCGCAGCTCCCGCTCGATCGGCGCCAGCAGCAGGTCGGCGTTGCCGCCGATGCCGCCACCGAGGATGACCAGCTCGAGGTCGACCACCGCCATCACCACGGCGAGGCCGAGGGCGAGGCGCCGCGCCTCGTCCGCGACCACCCGCCCGGCCAGCGGGTCGCCCTTGCGCGCCAGGGCGAACACCTTCTTCGGCGTGAGCGACCCCGTCATGCCGGCCTCGTGGGCGAGGCGCACCACACCGGCGCCGCCCACGGCCTCCTCGAACGCGCCGCGGCGCCGTACGTGGGGGTCGTAGGGGTCGGTGCCGACCGGCAGGTAGCCGACCTCGCCGGCCGCGCCGCTGGAGCCGCGGTACAGCCTGCCGTCGAGCACCAGGCCCATGCCGACGCCCGTGCCGACCGAGAGGAAGCCGAAGTTGCCCACGTCCTGGCCGAGGCCCTTCCAGCGCTCGCCGACGGCGGCCAGGTTGACGTCGTTTTCGACCCCGATGCGACTGCCGAGCTCGCTCTGCAGCGCCTCGACCAATCCCTGGCGGCCCCAGCCGGGCAGGTTGGGGGCGAGGGTGACCGCACCGCGGGCCGGCTCGAACACGCCCGGGCTGCCGACCGTGACGTGGCTCACCTGGTCCCAGCGGATCCCGGCCTCGCCGGCGAGGCCGTGGGCGATCGCGCCGATCTGGCCGATGAGGGCGCGGGCGCTCGAGGCCCTGGCCCGCTCGTGGTGGCGGGCCACGACGGTCCCGGTGATGTCGGCCAGCGCCGCCCGCACCCAGTGGCGGCCGACGTCGATGCCCACCACCCAGCCGGCCTCCGGGTTCAGCTCGTAGAGCACCGCGCTCGGGCCGCGGCGCCCGCTGGAGCGGCCCACCTCGCGGACCAGCCCGGCCTCGAGGAGGGCGGCGAGGCCGAGCGAGACGGTCGGCTTGGACAGGCTGCTGTCCCTGGCCACCTGGGCTCGGGAGACGGGGCCGGTGCGCTGGATCAGCTCGAGGATGGTGCGGGCGTTGATCGCGCGCAGCAGGCTGGGGGTGCCCCTCGTGAGCGGCCGTTCCACCAAGGAGGTTCTCTCCGCTGTTATAGTTAGGAAACCTTCCTCACGCTGGCCATTATCGATGGCATGACGACGAAGTCAACCCCTTGGACGACGAAGTCAACCCCTTGTGGGAGCCGAGGAAGCGGTAGCGGCTGACAGGAAGGCGGTAGCGGCTGACAGGGGGCTGCAGCAGCCCGGACCGGGAGGCGGTAGCGGCCGGACAGGAGGAGCGACATGGCGGAGCTTGCGGTGCGCGGCGGGGCGCCGGTCCGGCCCCAGGGCTACCCGGCGTGGCCGGTGCACGACGAGCGCGACGCGGAGGCGGCCGCCAGGGTGGTGCGCAGCGGCCGCTGGGGCGGCTTCCCGGAGCCCGGGCCGCTGGCCGCCGAGTTCGCCGAGCGCTTCGCCGCCTATCAGGGCTCCCGGCACGGCGTGGTGATGTCCAACGGCACCGTCACCATGGAGGTCGCGCTCAAGGCCCTCGAGATCGGCTGGGGCGATGAGGTGATCGTCCCCGCGCTGACCTTCTCGGCCACGCCCTACGCGGCCATGGCCGCCGGCGCGCTCCCGGTGTTCTGCGACGTCGCCCCCGACACCCTGACGATCGACCCCGACCAGGTCGAGGCCGCGGTCACCTCGCGGACCCGCGCGGTCATGCCGGTCCATCTCGGACACCAGATGGCCGACATGGACCGGGTCACCGAGATCGCCCGGCGCCACTCGCTGGCGGTGGTGGAGGACTGCGCCCACGCCCACGGCCAGCGCTGGCGCGACCGGGGCGCCGGCTCGTTCGGCGAGTTCGGCTCCTTCAGCCACCAGTCCACCAAGCTCCTCACGGCCGGCGAGGGCGGCAGCCTGCTCACCGACCAGGAGCAGCTCGCCCGCCGGGCTCACTCGCTGATCGACTGCGGCCGGCCCAAGGACCCGGACGAGAAGCAGTACACCTTCGGCGCCAACTACCGGCTGGGCGAGCTGCACGCCGCGCTCCTGCTGCTCGCGCTGGAGCGCTTCCCCGCCCAGCAGGCCGAGCGGGCCGTGGCCGGCCGGCGCTTCCAGGAGCTGGCAGCGGAGGTCCCCGGGGTGCGGCTGCTCCCACCCGACCCGCGCATCAGCCGCTGGAGCTTCTACCGCTACATCCTGCTGATCGAGCCGGAGGCCTTTGCCGGGGCCGGCAACGAGCGCGTCTGCGAGGCGCTGGAGGCCGAGGGCGTGGGCGCATGGGTCGGCTACGAGCCGATGAGCCGCTACGACCTGTTCCAGCCGGCGCTTTCGCGCCTGCCGGTGGCGGTCGAGCATGCCAGCCGGCTCGACCCGGGGACGATGTCGTTCCCCGTGGCCGAGGACGCCGCGCTGCGGCGGACCGTGTACCTGGACGAGAACGTCTTCCGCGCCGGGCAGCGCGGGGTCGAGGACGCGGTCGAGGCGCTCGCCAAGGTCCAGCGCCACGCGGACGAGCTGGCCGGCGGCAGCTCCTGAAGCTCCTGCTCAGCCGGGGCAAGAACCGCGCCGGCTCTTGAAGCTCGCGCTCGGTCGGGCAAGAACCGCGGCGGCTCCTGAGGCTCGCGCTCAGCCGGGCAAGAACCGCGGCAGCCCCCGGGGCTCGCGCTCAGCCGGGGAAGAACCGCGGCAGGTAGGGCCGGCTCCTCTCGAGGAGGGCGTCCAGCAGGGGGGCGGCGACCTGGTACTCGCGGACCAGCGGGTTGGCGAGCAGGGCCTTGAGGGCGACGGCACGGTCCCCGCTCAGGGCGGCCTGGACGGCCAGGCGCTCGTAGGCCTTGGCCTGCTGGACCAGGCCGAGGAGCTCGGGGGCGAGCGGGGCCAGGCGCATGGGGTGCGCGCCGGTGGCGTCGATGCGGGCGGGGACCTCGACGACCGCGTCGTCGGGGAGGTCGGGGAGGGCCCCGTCGTTGCGGACGTCGACCACCTGGACGTCGCCGGTGCCGGCGTGGAGCGAGGCGATCAGGGCCGCGGCGGCCTCGCTGTAGAAGGCGCCGCCGCGCCGCTCCAGCAGCTCGGGCTTGGTGTCGAGGGCGGGGTCGCGGTAGAGTTCGAGCAGCTCGCGCTCGATGGCCATCACCTGCTCGGCGCGCGAGGGGGCGCGCCGCTGCTCGTCGAGCACCTTGGAGGTGGCGTAGTAGTAGCGGAGGTAGGAGGAGGGGATGGCCCTGAGGGTGCGGAGCAGCGCGGCGGGCACGCCGACATCGGCGGCGACCTGGCCGGCGTGCCGGTCGAGCAGCTCGGGCAGGCGGTCCACCCCGTCGACCTTGACCGCGCGCTCCCAGGTGAGGTGGTTGAGGCCGACGTGCTCCAGCTCGACCCGCTCGGCGGGGACGCCGAGGTGGGCGGCGAAGCGGCGCTGGAGGCCGATGGCCGAGTTGCACAGGCCGACGGCGCGGTGGCCGCGGTCGAGCAGCGCCTGGGTGACGATCCCCACGGGGTTGGTGAAGTCGACGAACCAGGCGCCAGGCGCGCCACGGCGGGCGGTCTCCTCGGCCAGCTCCAGCACGACCGGGACGGTGCGCAGGGCCTTGGCGAAGCCGCCCGGCCCGGTCGTCTCCTGGCCGATGCAGCCGAACTCGAGCGGCAGGGTCTCGTCCGCCAGGCGCATGGCCTGCCCGCCGACGCGGAGCTGCATGACCACGAAGTCCGCGCCGTCGAGGGCCTGCTCGCGCCGGCCGGTACACACCAGGTGGCCGCCCCAGCCGGCCCGGTCGAGCATGCGTCCGGCGAGGCCGCCGACCACCCCCAGCCGCTCGTGGTCGATGTCGAACAGCACCAGCTCGTCCACTGGGAGGCGGTCCTCCCGGGTGGCCAAGCCCTGCACCAGCTCGGGGGTGTAGGTGCTGCCGCCCCCGACCACTGCGATCTTCAGGCCCATGGCTGCCCTTTATCGCTCGCTCCGCCGGCTGCTATTGTTCAGTAACCATGACTTCGGTTAGGAAAGTTTTCTTACTCTACAACCGGTGGCAATGGGCGGCGTCGCCGCGATGCCGAGCCCGCGGTCGGGTGCCAGGGTGACCGCCGCAGCGATGCCCACGGTCGGGGTGCCAGGGTGACCGCCGCAGCGATCCTCGCGGTCGGGGTGCCGGGGTGACCGCCGCAGCGATCCTCGCGGTCGACGGGGGCAACTCCAAGACCGACGTCGCCCTGGTCGACGCCGACGGTGCCGTGCTCGGAGGGGCCCACGGGCCAGGCGCGTCGCACCACCAGCTCGGCGTCCAGGCGGCGATGGAGACGCTCGAGGCGCTGGTCGCAGCGGCCTGCCGCGACGCCGGCCTGAGCCCCGGGGAGCGCCCGCTGGCCGAGGTCGGCGTGTGGTGCCTTGCTGGCCTGGACCTGCCAGCCGACGACGAGGCGCTCGGGCCCGCGGTCGCTGCGCGCCGCTGGGCGCGCGAGGCGCTCCTGCACAACGACGTCTTCGCGGTGCTGCGCGCGGGCACCGGGCGGACCTGGGGGGTCGGCGTGGTGGTCGGGGCCGGCATGAACTGCGCCGGCGTCGCGCCCGACGGCAGGGAGGTGCGCTTTCCCGCGCTCGGCGAGCTCTCCGGCGACTGGGGCGGCGGGTACGACATCGGCATCGCCGCGGTGGGCGCCGCCCTGCGCGGCGAGGACGGCCGCGGGGCGCGGACGGCGCTCGGCCGGCTGGTGCCCGGACACTTCGAGCTGCCCTCGGCGCTCGCGGTGGTCGAGGCGATCTTCCTCGGGCGGATCGGCAGGCACCGGGTGCTGGAGCTGGCCCCGCTGGTGCTCGCGGCGGCCGAGGCAGGCGACCCGGTCGCCGCGGAGCTTGTCGGGCGGCAGGTGGACGAGGTCGTCGCGATGGCCGGGGCGGCGATCCGGCGGCTCGGCCTCACCGGCCGGGACGTCGACGTGGTCCTCGGCGGCGGCCTGTTCCACCGCGACGACCCGGCCTTCATCGAGCGGATCCGCGCCGGGATCGCGACGGTCGCGCCGGCGGCCAGGCTCAGGCAGGTCACCGCGCCGCCGGTGGTCGGGGCCGCCCTGCTCGGCCTCGACCGGCTCGGCGCGCGACCCGAAGCCGCCGAGCGCCTCCGTGCCACCCTCACCCACGAGCGTCTGCAAGCACTCCAACCGGTCGCGGCCTCGAATCCCTGAGGAGGGGGGTCGACGGGCAGGACCGCCTCCCTCAGGATCGTCTCCCTGAGGAGGGGGGTCGACGGGCAGGACCGCCTCCCTCAGGATCGTCTTCCTGGGGAGGGGCGTCGACGGGCAGGACCGTCTCCCTGAGGAGGGGGCATCGATGGGAAGGATCGTCCTCGAGCACGTGAGCAAGGAGTTCCCCGGGTGTGCGGCCGTGCGGGACGTCTCCCTGGAGATCGAAAACGGCGAGTTCATGGTGCTGGTCGGCCCGTCGGGCTGCGGCAAGACGACGATCCTGCGCATGATCGCCGGCCTCGACGAGGTCACCCGCGGCGAGATCACCATCGGCGACCGGGTGGTCACCGACGAGAAGCCCAAGGACCGCGACATCGCGATGGTCTTCCAGAACTACGCCCTGTACCCGCACATGACCGTCGAGCAGAACATCGGCTTCGGCATGCGCCTGCGCCGCACGCCGAAGCCCGAGACGAAGCAGCGCGTGAGCGGGGCGGCGCAGGCCCTCGCGCTGCTCGACTACCTCGCGCGCAAGCCGGCCGACCTGTCCGGCGGCCAGCGCCAGCGCGTGGCGATCGGGCGGGCCATGGTGCGCGAGCCGCAGGCGTTCCTCATGGACGAGCCCCTCTCCAACCTCGACGCCAAGCTGCGGGTGCAGATGCGCGCCGAGCTCGCGCGGCTCCACAAGCAGCTCGGCACCACGATCGTGTACGTCACCCACGACCAGATCGAGGCGATGACGCTCGGGAGCCGGGTCGCGGTGGTGCGCGACGGCGTGCTGCAGCAGGTGGACACGCCGCAGATGCTCTTCCACAACCCGGTCAACCTGTTCGTCGCCGGGTTCATCGGCTCGCCGACGATGAACCTGGTCGAAGCCACCGTTGTCGACGACAAGCTCGAGTTCGGCAGCCATCGCCTGCCCGTCCCGCCCGAGGCGGCGCTGGACGCCTACAAGGGGAAGGCGGTGATCCTCGGGATCCGCCCGTCGGACTTCGAGGACGCCGAGGTCTGGCGCGACGAGCGGCTCCCGGTCGTGGAGGTGACCGCCGACGTGGTCGAGGACCTCGGCTCAGGGGCGAATGTGCTGTTCACCGTCGACGCGCCGCCGGTGCAGGTCGAGGGGGTCGACGAGGACCCCGAGGCCGGCGCACCGATCCCGCTGGTCGCGGCCGAGGGGACCAGCGTGTTCACGGCCGCGGTCGACGCCAGGACCAGCGCCCGGACCGGCCGCCGCGTCCGCCTCTCGGTGAACCCGGCGCGCTTCCACTTCTTCGACCGCGAGACCGGCCGGGTGATCCGCACCCGCCCCCTCCAGGTGGCGGCGTCGACCTGAACAGGTCACCAGAGTCCTGCCCGTAACCTCGGTTCAGCGGCCAGGGCCTTTGCGCCAATTCCGGACAGAACCTGTGAGCAGCCACTTAGCGGCGTCGACCTGGCCGCCGTGCCGGGATCGTGCAACCGTCATGGCTCCGGCGGCGCGCAGTATGCGGCCATGTCCTCGAGCAGAACCTCGGTGACACGCTCCTCGGAGACCGTCAAGCCACGGCTCCGCCTCGCCGAGCCCGGGGTCCCACGGGACGTCGGGGACGCGCCCGACTGGCGTGCCCTGTCCGGGCGACTGCCGCGACCGGGACGTCGGGGATGCGCAAGGCCGGCTTGCCTGTCCGTCCCGTGGGCGTGCCCGTCCGTCCCGTGGGCGTGCCCGTCCGCCCGGGTGGCGTGCCCGTCCGGGCGACCGCGGCGACGTAGTCGGCGGTGGTCATCCGCCAAGGCAGCGCCCCGGTCCGGACGACCACGTAGGACGCGATGCGCAGGCCCTTCCCGTCGAGGTCGCCGTGGTACATGATCCGCGACCCGGTCCGGCCGAGTTGCCGCAGCAGCTCGATCACGGCGGTGTTGGGCCACCCCGAAGCGCACACCACCGGCGGGCAGCGGTTCCCGAAGCGCTTGAGCGCCTCCGCGTCCGCCGAGGGAGGGCCGCGCATGACCCAGCTCGGCATGACCATTCGGGTCGGCGAGGAACTGACGGCCGCTCCACAGCTGGCCGCGGCCCGTCCACAGCAGCTCCGAAATCTGCCTCACCGACGTGGCACATGCTAGGTTCCTGGATCGGTCACAGCGGTCTCGTACTCTACGATGACGGCCGCGGCGGATCGTCGACGAGATGCCGACCTGGGCCTTCGCGGCCGGCAAGAGACAGGGGGCTGTAGCCAGATGAGCCGCCTCGAGGAGCTGACCACCGGCGCCCTGGTGCAAGGCGTGCTGGCGGAGCGTCCTGTCAGGGTCGTGCAGATCGAGTGGCACGGCTCGAACGCGCTCACGCTCACCTATACCGACGAGTCCGGCAAGCCCGGCCAGGAGCTGCTGTACCGGGACGACGAGTCCCGCCTTGCCGTCCAGGAGCGGGGTCGGGTCTGGTCGCTGGACGCCGACGGTCACCTGTTCCGGCTGGTCTCGGAGGCCAAGAGGATCTCCCTTGCCTACCTGTTCGACCCGTTCCTGGCGGTGCAGGTCTCGACGCTCGAACCCCTGCCGCACCAGATCGACGCTGTCTACTCGAGGATGCTCGCGCTCCAGCCGCTGCGCTTCCTGCTCGCCGACGACCCGGGTGCCGGCAAGATGATCATGGCCGGGCTGTTCTGCAAGGAGCTGGCGATCCGCGGCGACGTCGAGCGCTGCCTGGTGGTCGCCCCGGGCAGCCTGGTCGAGCAGTGGCAGGACGAGCTCTGGGCCAAGTTCCGCCTGGACTTCGAGATCCTGACCCGCGACATGATCGAGGCGTCCCGCACCGGCAACCCGTTCGCCGAGCGCCCGCTGCTGATCGCTCGCCTCGACCACCTGTCCCGCAACGAGGACGTCCAGGCCAAGCTGGCCGCCACCGACTGGGACCTGGTCGTCATCGACGAGGCACACAAGCTGTCGGCGCACCGGTTCGGCAACGAGGTCAAGGAGACCAAGCGCTACAAGCTCGGCAAGCTGGCTGGCTCGGTCGCCCGCCACCTGCTGCTGATGACCGCGACCCCACACAGCGGCAAGGAGGAGGACTTCCAGCTCTTCATGGCCCTGCTCGACGGCGACCGCTTCGAGGGCAGACCCCGCGAGGGCGTCCACGCCGACACCAGCGACCTGATGCGACGGCTGGTGAAGGAGAAGCTGCTGAAGTTCGACGGCACACGCCTGTTCCCCGAGCGCCGTGCCGCCAGCCCTAGCTACCCGCTCTCCGACGACGAAATGCTGCTCTACAAGCATGTCACCGAGTACGTCCAGGAGGAGATGAACCGGGCCGACCGGCTCAAGGCCGAGGGCGAGGGCCGCAGAGGGGCCGTCGTCGGCTTCGCGCTCACCATCCTCCAGCGCCGGCTGGCCTCCTCCCCGGAGGCCATCTACCAGTCGCTGGTCCGGCGCCGGAAGCGGCTGGAGGCCCGGGTCGCTGAGGAGCGGCCCCGCAGACGGGCGGCCGAGGCTGCCGCCGAGATCGGCGTGCCGCAGGTCCCCCACGAGTTCCGCGACGTCGGCGGCAGCTCGAGCTGGTCGTCGACGACACCGTCGGCGACACCCTCCGGCAGGTGGTGCATGAGCGGGCACTGGTCAGCGACGTCATGACCATGGCCGACGTCGAGCAGATCCGCGACGAGATGGAGCGCGCCGACGCCCGCCGCCTCCAGCCCCACTTCATCCGTTCCTTCTTCCTCGCGGCGTTCACCCTGCTCGGCGGCACCATCCGCGAGCGCAAGCCCGGCCGTTACGAGATCACGCACGTGCCTGCGGAGCTGCGCCGACGCGACCGCCGGGACGGCTGCGCGCCGCTGCTACGGCGCTACGAGCGCGTCACCTTCCACAAGGAGCTGATCGCCGTCGACGGCCGGCCGCTCGCCGAGTTCTGCTGCCCCGGGCATCCGCTGCTCGACGGCACGATCGACCTCGTCGTCGAGCGCTACGCCAGCCTGCTCATCCAGGGCGCCGTGCTGGTGGACGAGAGCGACCCCGGAGAGCGACCCCGCGTGCTCGTCTACCTGCAGCACGCCATCCAGGACGGGCGCCTCGACCGGGGCGGCAACCGGCGGATCGTGTCCAAGCGCTTCGAGTTCGTCGAGGTCGACCAGGACGGCGGCGCGCGCGGCGCCGGCTGGGCGCCCTATCTCGACTGCCGGCCTGCCACGCCCGAGGAGCTGGAGGTGGCCAGGCCGGTCCTCGATGGCAGGTGGGTGCGTGACGACCTGGAGGCGCGAAGCCTCGACCACGGCGTGGCCCAGGCCCGTGACCACCTGGAGGAGGTCCGGCGCCGGACCCTCGACCGGGTGGAGCGGACCACCGCCGCCGTGCGGGAACGGCTGCTCACCGAGATCCGCTACTGGGACCACCGAGCCAACCAGCTCAAGGACCAGGAGCTGGCGGGCAGGCTGCCGAAGAGCGGCATGAACTCGGCCAAGGCGCGCCAGCGGGCCGACGAGCTGGAGGCCCGGCTCAAGCGCCGGCTCGACGAGCTGGACGCCGAACGCCAGCTCTCCGCCCTCCCTCCCGTCGTCGCCGGTGGCGCGCTCATCCTGCCCGCTGGCCTGCTGGCGCGGCTGCGGGGGAGCGTCGCCGATCCGGCCGGGCGGGCCCGGGAGACGGAGCGGGTCGAGCACGCCGCGGTCGACGCCGTGCTCGCGGTCGAGCGCAGCCTCGGCCGGACGCCGGTCGAGATGCCCCGCAACAACAAGGGCTATGACTATAGAGTCCAAGGACCTCGACGGCCGCCTGTGGTTCATCGAGGTCAAGGGACGCGTGGAGGGCGCCGACACGGTGATGGCCACCAAGAGCGAGATCGGGGTCGGCCGCAACAAGCCCGACCAGTTCATCCTCGCCCTCGTCGAGGTGCCAACCGATGGTCAGCCACTGGTCCGCTACCTGCGACGGGCGTTCGACGGCAGCGGCGACCTGCCGTTCGGCGCCATCAGCGTGACCTTTGACTGGCAGCAGCTCGCCAACCGCTGCGAGGTACCGGCGTGACTGTGGCTTGGAGGGCTGAGCTGTGCGGATCACCTACCTGACCCTGAAGAACTGGCGGAACTTCCGTTCCGTGGACGTTGACGTGCAGGAGCGGCTGTTCATCGTCGGCCCGAACGCTTCAGGAAAGTCCAACCTGCTCGACGCGCTGCGGTTCTTGCGCGACATCGCACGCGTAGGCGGTGGGCTCCAGGAGGCAGTCACCACCCGGGGTGGGATCCCACGGGTCCGCAGCCTGGCCGCCCGGAACTTCAATCATGGGCGTGTGCAGGTCGCGATCTCGCTTGGTACCTCGAAGGAGCCGGAGGAGTGGTCGTACCTCCTTGACTTCACGGCCGAGCAGCGCGGACAGCATCGTCCAGTGGTCACGCAAGAGCTGGTTCGCCACCGGGGTGTGACCGTTCTCAGCCGACCCGACGACGAGGATCGGCAGGATGAGGAGCGGTTGACGCAGACCGCGCTCGAGCAGGTCAACGCGAACCGCGAGTTTCGAGAGGTGGCCGACTTTCTCGAGTCGATCCGGTATCTCCATCTGGTTCCCCAGGTCGTGAGGGAGCCAGATCGTGCCGGCGACCGGACCGAAGACCCATACGGCGGGGACTTCCTTCTCCGGGTCGCGCGTACGCCCGACGCAACAAGGAGGCGGCGGCTGAGGAGGCTCAACGATGCACTACGTCTCGCTGTTCCCCAGCTCGACCAGTTGGAGCTTGTTCGCGACCCTGGCGGCAAGCCGCATCTCCAGGCTCGGTATCAGCACTGGCGCGTCCAAGGTGCGCGTCAAGACGAGCGCGACTTCTCGGATGGGACGCTTCGCCTCATCGGGCTGCTGTGGTCTCTGCTCGAAGGTGGCAAGTCGGCGGGCCCCTTGCTGCTGGAAGAGCCGGAGCTCTCGCTACACGCCTCTGTGATACGTCAGTTGCCGACGATCCTGAGCAGGATGCAGCGGACCGGCGGCCCTCAGGTATTGCTCAGCACCCATGCAGGCGAGATCCTCGCTGACGAAGGCCTGGGTCTCGACGAGACGCTCGTGCTCTTCCCAGGCCCGGAAGGCACGACGGCGCTGCTCGCCTCCGAGATCCGAGATGTCAAGGAGTTCATCGATACCGGCATGAATCTCGAAGAGATTCTCCGTCCGCTTACCGAGCCCCAGGATGTGAACGACCTACCTCGAGCAACGGCATGACGGAAGTCGCCTATGCCGTCGAAGGCTGGGGAGACGAGCCCGTTGCCGCCAAGCTCATCGAAGTGGCAGGCTGCATGCCCCGAAGGGTCCTCACTGCCGACGGGAAGAGCAGGCTCGATCCAAAGCTCCCTGGCTACAATCGAAGTGCGGAGCACCTCTGCTGGCTTGTTCTCCGCGACCTTGATCACGATGATGACGGTACTTGTGTGCCAGATGTGCTTGAGGTTCTCTTGAAGGGTCCTCCTGCTCCTCGCCTTGCGCTGCGGCTTGCTGTACGGGCGGTCGAGGCGTGGCTACTCGCCGATACGCAAGCGTTCTCGGAGTTCTTTCGAGTGCCACTTCAACGACTTCCTGCCCACCCGGATTCCCTTGATGATCCGAAGCGCGCGCTGGTGGATGCCTGTCGTGCATCGACGACCCGAGCCATAAGAGATGCTATGGTCCCGCGCGAGGAGTCGGCCCGGGGAGAAGTCGATCCGCCACGGGCATCCTTCCACCCTGCACCTGTGGTGGGCGCGACGTCCGCTGGCCGCCTGCCGGGCGGTGCTCTTCGGGTCACTGGTCGACGACCCGTCCGCTCACCCCGACCGCTTCCCGACCGAGGAGGCTCAGCAGGAGGAGCGGGAGCGGCTCTTCCGCATCATCGAGGAGCTAGTGAAGGCGAGGCGTTTGTTCGGATGTGTGAGGCGCAGATATTTGGATATCCCCTGACAGCTTTCTATGCCTTCAAACAGGCCGAAGAAGACGCCGTCGCTGGCCGGCTCGCATCAACCGGCTGGGAGACGATGTTAGAGGGACTGCTCCACGCTGGACTTTCGGTTCACGGTACTTGGCCGATGCGGAGCGAGCGCGGGGGGCGGACGAATGATATTGGTACCAACGCCCTCGCGTCTTCCATCCTTCTCGTCTGCCGACCCCGCTCAGACGACGCCCCACTCGCCACCCGCAAGGACTTCCTCGCAGCGCTCAAGACTGAGCTACCGATAGCCCTTCGGCACCTCCAGCAAGGCAGTATCGCGCCGGTTGACCTTGCGCAGGCGGCGATCGGGCCGGGGATGGGGACCTTCTCCCGCTACTCGAAGGTGGTCGAGGCCGACGGTTCGCCGATGACCGTTCGTACGGCGCTTGGACTCATCAATCAGGTACTCGACGAGACGCTGGCCGAGCAGGAGTCGGACTTCGACCCCGACACCAGGTGGGCACTTGCCTGGTTCGAGCAGCATGGGACGAACCCGGGGCTATTCGGTGTGGCCGAGACGTTGTCGAAGGCCAAGAATACGGCGCTCAATGGACTGGTCGCAGCCGGGATCGTCATGTCCCGGGCGGGCAGGGTCCGGCTGCTCGACCGGGACGAGCTGCCACCGATCTGGGATCCGGCGGTCGATGCGCGGCTCACGGTCTGGGAGGTCACTCAGCATCTGATCCGGGCGCTGGACACCGGCGGCGAGGCCCAAGCGGCCGAGTTGCTCCGCCGGATCGGAGGGCGGGGGGGAGGCGGCTCGGGGGCTGGCCTACCGCCTCTTCACGCTCTGCGAGCGGAAGAAGTGGGCCAAGGAGGCGCTGGCCTACAACGCCCTCGTCGTCGCCTGGCCCGAGATCGCGCGCCTCGCCGCGGAGGCTCCTGCGGAGGCGCCTGCGCAGCAGACGCTGGTGTGAGGGGGCCACGATGACGCAGGTTCGGTGGCAGGTCCTCGACGGCAAGATCCGGTATCGCGGACGGACCCTGGCCGAATGGGTGCCGAAGGTCGTGGCTGACCTCTTCGTGGCCGGCGACCCGCTGCAAGTGCTCCTGTTCGGCTCGGTCGCCCGAGGGGACGACGGGCCGGACTCCGACATCGACTTGGTCGTGGTCCTGCCATCGGTCGACCGGCGCCGTCGGCACGCGCTGACCGTCGACCTCGCCCGCGCCATCTCGGCTCCCGTTCCGGTCGACCTCCTGGTCACCGACCCGGCCGAGATCGCCGAGCGGGGCGATCTGCCAGGGATCCTCAGGGTGGCGCTGCGCGAGGGGCGGATGGTGCATGAACGACCGGGCTGAGCGGTTGCGGCGCGAGGCGTGGCGCTGGCTGCGCCTCGCCCGGGAGGATCAGGCCGCGGCGATCCACCTCGCGGCTGCGGCCGACCTGCCGTACCGCATCGCCTGCCTGCTCGCGCAGCAGGCCGCTGAGAAGGCCATCAAGGCGGTCCTGGTCGCGGAGGACGTCGACCCGCCGAAGTTGCATGATCTGCGGAGGCTCCTCGAACGGTGCTCTTCCCCCATAATGTCCGAGCTGAATGAGCCGGCGCTCGAGGACCTGAGCCGGTGGTCCATTGCCGGTCGCTACCCGGCCGACGTCGACGAGGGGACGGCCGCAGACGCCCAGGACTGCCTAGAGGCGGCAAGTCGGGTCCTCGGGCGTGCCGCCGAGGTGGTGGTCGAGCTCGTCGGCACCGAGCCAGCTGCGCGGACGGAGCGAGAACAGGAGCCCTGATCGATGGCCACCACCAACTACGAACGAGTGGGCAAGGCGCTCGATCTGCTGCGCCAGGGGCTCGCCCCGTTCGTCGCCCGGGAGTGCAAGGCGAGGTACGGCGACGGGTGGGTGCAGCGTGTGGCCCGCCACGGGCGGGCGAACCCCGAGGACAGCCAGTTCCTCCTCGTCGCGCTGATGGATCAGTGGCGCGAGGTGTTCGCCAAGGTGCTCGGCCACACCGAGCGCAGCTACGTGAGCGAGTTCGTCGAGATCCGCAACCGCTGGGCGCACCAGGGCAACTTCTCCACCGACGACGCCTACCGCGCCCTCGACACCGTTCACAGAATGCTCACCTCGGTTGCTGCCGCCGACGAGGCGCTCGAGGTGGACCGGATGCGCCAGGAGCTGCTGCGGAGCCGCTTCGCCGAGCAGGCCCGCCAGACCCAGCGTCGCGCGGCCGTGGCCCCGATCGAGGGGCAGCCGGCGGGCGGCCTGCACGCGTGGCGGCAGCTCGTCACCCGCATCCGGACGTCGCCTCCGGCCGCTACCAGCAGGCCGAGTTCGCCGCCGACCTCCACCAGGTGTGGCGGGACGAGGCGGCCGACGAGTACGGCGACCCGGTCGAGTTCTTCCGCCGCACGTTCCTCACCGACGGCCTGCGCCGGCTGCTGCTGAACGCGGTGCGCCGGTGGTGGCGGGACGGCGGCGACCCGGTGGTGGAGCTACAGACCAACTTCGGTGGCGGCAAGACCCACTCCATGATCGCGCTGTTCCACCTGGCGGCCGGTTACCCGCCGGGCGAGCTACCCGGCGTCGAGGCCATGCTAGCCGAGGCCGACCTGGCAACACCGCCGAAGGCCACCACCGCCGTGCTGGTCGGGCAGATGATCTCCCCGGGACAGATCGCGAAGAAGCGCGACGGCACCGAGGTCCACACCCTCTGGGGCGAGCTGGCCTGGCAGCTCGGCGGCGACGAGTCCTACCGGCTGGTCGCCGACGCGGACCGCTCCGGCACGAGCCCCGGCGCGGCCCTGGTCGACCTGCTCCGACGCCACGCGCCCTGCCTGGTCCTGATCGACGAGCGGGTGGCCTACGCCCGCCAGCTCTACGGCGTGGACGGTCTGCCCGCGGGGTCGTTCGACGCGCAGTTCACCTTCGCCCAGGCGCTCGCCGAGGCGACCCGGGCCGTCGAGGGCACGCTGCTGGTGGTGTCGATCCCCGCTTCCGACATCGAGGTCGGCGGCGAGGGTGGACGGGCGGCGCTGGAACGGCTGAAGAACGTGATCGGCCGCGTCGAGTCGTCATGGCGGCCCGCGTCCGCCGAGGAAGGCTTCGAGATCGTCCGCCGCCGGCTCTTCGACGACCTGCCCGCCGACAAGGCCCCGCAGCGCGACGCCGTGGTCAGGGCCTTCGGTGGCTTGTACCGCAGCCAGCGGGGGGAGTTCCCGGGCGGCTGCACCGAGGGCTACGAGCGGCGCCTCACCGCCGCCTACCCGATCCACCCGGAGCTGTTCGACCGGCTCTACGGGGAGTGGTCGACGCTCGACAAGTTCCAGCGCACCCGCGGGGTGCTGCGGCTCATGGCCGCGGTCGTCCACGAGCTCTGGGAGCGTAACGACCCGAGCCTGCTCATCATGCCGGCGACCATCCCGATCGACGCCCCGGCCGTGTCGTCGGAGCTGACCCGCTACCTGGAGGAGGGCTGGACCCCGGTCATCGAGAGCGACGTCGACGGGCCGAACGCCCTGCCGTTGCGGCTCGACCGGGACAACCCCAACCTGGGGCGCTACTCCGCGACGCGCCGGGTGGCGCGCACCATCTACCTTGGCTCGGCACCGACCCAGCAGGCGGCCAACCGGGGCCTGGACGACCGCTCGATCAAGCTCGGCTGCGTCCAGCCGGGCGAGGCTCCCGCCACCTTCGGCGATGCCCTGCGCCGGCTCACCGACCAGGCGACCTACCTGTACGTGGATGGCCAGCGGTACTGGTACTCACTGCAGCCGTCGGTGACCCGCCTGGCCCGCGACCGGGCGGTCTCGCACTTCGCGGACGACGACGTCGACGAAGAGATCCGCCGCCGGCGCAAGCCGGCCGAGCGCCAGCGCGGCGACTTCGCCGCCGTCCACGCCGCCCCGCCGCCCCAGGCGACGTGCCCGACGACCCCGAGGCCCGACTCGTCGTGTTCGGGCCCGAGCACCCGCACTCAGGGAAGACCGTCGACAGCCCGGCCCGGGTGGCGGCCCAGCAGTTCCTCGACAAGCGAGCGGCGGGGGACCGGTTCCACCGCAACATGTTGGTGTTCCTCGCCGCCGACCGGAGCCGCCTGCAGGACCTGCGTCAAGCGGTGCGCCAGTTCCTGGCCTGGGGCTCGATCGAGGCCGAGAAGGAGACCCTCAACCTCGACAACTTCCAGCGCCGGCAGGCGGAGACCAAGCGCGAGCAGTTCGACCAAGCCGTCGTCCAGCGAGTCGGCGAGACCTTTGCGTGGGTGCTGACCCCGAGCCAGTCCGTCCACGACCCCACCGTCGTCTGGGAGGAGACACGGGTCGGCGGCAACGACGCCTTGGCGGTGCGGGCCGCCAGGAAGCTCGTCAGCGAAGAGGGCCTGATCACCGACTACTCCGGTGTCCGGCTGCGCATGGACCTGGATCGCGTGCCACTCTGGCGCGGAGACCACGTCAACCTCCGCCAGCTCTGGAGCGACTACTCGCAGTACCTCTACTTGCCGCGCCTGCGCGACCCGGCCGTCCTGCTCGGCGCGGTGCGGGACGGCGTGGCCTCGCTTACCTGGCATCCGGACACCTTCGCCTACGCGAGTGCGTTCGACGAGGCGAGCGGTCGCTACAGCGGGTTGGTCGCCGCCGTGTTCCCGGCTGTCACGCTCGACGACGTGAGCGTCGTGGTCAGACCCGACGTGGCCCGGCACCAGATCGAGGCGGACCGCAAGCGCGCCGACGACACCGGCGGCCTGGTCGGACTCGGCGAGGCCGTTGAGACCTCAGGGGGTAAGGTCGCCAGTGGAGAGGCGGCTGGCGAGTCGGCCAAGCCGCCGGAGCCCGTGCTTCCTGGCCGGTTCTACGGTCGTATCGCCCTCGAGCCCGTGCGCCTGCTGCGGGACGTGAGCGACATCACCGACGCGATCGTCCGGCAGCTCCGCCGGGCGCCCGACGCCCACGTCAGCGTGACGGTCGAGATCGAGGCAACCTCGACCGGTGGCTTCGACGATGACGTCCGCCGCACGGTGACGGAAAACGCCCGCACGCTCAGGTTCGATGCCCACGAGTTCGAGTCCGAGTAAGCCGCCCCGACCAGCACGGCGACGGAGCGCAGCACGAGGTCGATGCGTCGGCGGGCCCGGGTTCGCATGACCCGGACCGTACTACGACGAGCCGTGGCCAACTCTGCTATCACACTCCGGACGGGGACTGGCATGTTCGGTGCCGGGTCAGCGCCGCCGCCACGCCGCACGGACGAGCAGTGTGGCGGCGAACAGGCCAGCGACGAGCAGCACTGCGGCGTCCCGGCCGCGGTGCGGCGGCACACCGGCCACCGGCGCGTCCGGGGCCCGGGACGTCGCAGCGCCACCCGGGGTCCGGGACGCCGCCGCGCCGCCCCCCGACCGCGCCGGAGGCGCCTTCGGCGCGACGGCGGCTGGGAGCGGGACGCGCCAGACCTGGCTGCTGGCTCCCTCGCTGCCGGCGAGCAGGTGCTTGCCGTCCCTGGCGAAGGCGATCGACTCCCCCTGGGCCTGGAGCGGTAGGTCGAACGCGTCGATCTCCTTCCCCGAGGCGGAGAAGGCGTGGGCCTCCAGGTAGTCGCGCAGCACGAACGTGCGGCCGTCGGGCGAGAACGCCCCGTCGGTGACCATGGAGGGCACGCTGGCGACGCGGCGCAGCACGTTGACCCGGTCGGAGCGGAGCGCGGCCGGCGCCTGGTACAGGCCGCCGCCGGCGGCTTCCTTGCTGGCCACGTACAGCCGGTTGGTCCTGGGATGGACGAGCAGCGCCTCGGCGTCGCGGGCGCCGTCGGCGTAGCGGAAGCGGTACCGTGTCGCGGTCAGGGTAGCGTCGCGGAGGACCGCCGGCTCGGTGACGCGGTAGACCGACACCGACGGCCACTTCCCGTGCAGGTTGTCGCCGATGTCGCCGAGGAACAGCGCCGGCCGACCGGCGGCGTCACGGCCGACCGCCATCGCCTCCCAGTCGCGCGCGCCCGCGCCGTGGAGCGTCAGCGTGGCAAGCACCCGGCCGTCCGGGCCGATCGCGAAGACCCGCGGAGCGTCGCCGCTGTCGTTGTGGGTGTAGAGCACGCCGGGATGCCGGACGCTGGCGGCGAGCCCG
Organism: Actinomycetes bacterium; assembly: GCA_036000965.1. Classification (NCBI taxonomy): domain Bacteria; kingdom Bacillati; phylum Actinomycetota; class Actinomycetes; species Actinomycetes bacterium. Next base: position 17,504 of record DASYUT010000303.1, on the reverse strand, counting down.
CTCGACTCGGTGATCCGCGGGTCGCGGATCGTGAGCAGCACCGCCGCACGGTCTCCGGCGGCGAGCACGATCCCCGCCGTGCCCAGCAGTGCGGTCCCCGCCGCCCCCAGCACCACGGCCGCGGCAAGCACGGCGAGGAGGACGGCAACCCGGACGCTCATGCACCAAGCCTTGCACGCCTCACGTCTCACGGCACGCGCCGAGGCCAGAAGTCGGACCATCTGTACTGCCGGCCTGTACTGCCGGCCCGTAGTGACCGGCTCCTGAACTCCTCGAGCTGGGCGTCGTCGGGAGCACATTCCACCGGTACTGCCGGCCCCGCAGTGACCGGATCCTGAACGGCTGCTGGCGCACTGGCAACCATCCTCTGGTGTTGGTATATATGTCGGCGCTGGGGCGCTTCGGGAGAGGCTGGGCCTCGGGGAAAGGGCCAGCATGGGTGATCTCGTCGGCCAGCGGCTCGGCTCGTACGAGCTTCGCGAGGCCGTCCGGCGCGGCGGCATGTCAACGGTGTACAAGGCCTGGCAGCCTTCGCTGGACCGTTGGGTGGCCGTGAAGGTGCTTTCCCACCCCGGCGACCCCCAGTTCGCCGCGCGCTTCCAGCTCGAGGCCCGGTCGATCGCGAGGCTCCAGCACCCCAACATCATCCCGATCTACGACTACGGGGAGCAGGACGGCCAGCTCTACCTGGTCGTGGCCTACGTCGAGAGCGGCCGCACCCTTGCCGACCTGGTGGGCGAGCCGATGGAGCCGGTCCGGGCCGTGGAGCTCACCATGCACTTCCTGGCCGGGCTCGGCTACGCGCACGAGCGCGGGATCGTCCACCGCGACGTGAAGCCGAGCAACATCCTGCTGCCGTCGCCGGTCTGGCCGATGCTGGCCGACTTCGGCATCGCCAAGCTGCTGTCGTCGGACCAGACCCAGCTGACCCAGCAGGGGCTGGTGGTCGGGACCGCCGCCTACATGGCCCCCGAGCAGGCGTTCGGCCTGAAGGTCGACGCCCGCACCGACCTGTACGCGAGCGGGATCGTGTTCTACGAGATGGTGACCGGGCGGGTGCCGTTCGAGGCGGACACACCGGTCGCGGCGCTGATGAAGCAGGCGTACGAGGAGCCGCCCCCGCCCCGGGAGCTGAACCCGGACCTGCCGGCCGAGGCCGAGCGCATCCTGCTCCGTGCCCTCGCCAAGCAGCCCGACGACCGTTACGGCAGCGCCGCCGAGATGACCGACGAGCTGCGGGCGGTGCTGGCCGACCTGCAGGCGCCACCGTCGACGAGCCAGGCGGAGCTGCTGGCCATCACCTACGAGGCGGGCATGCGGGCGTTCAGCGCCGGCCGCTGGGACGAGGCGCTCGGGCACCTGACCCGGGTGAGCGCCGAGGATCCGGGCTACGAGGACGTGGAGGCGATGCTCGAGGCCGTCGTGGAGGCTCGCGAACGCGGCGGTTCCAGGCCGAAGACGGGCGCTCCCGCCGCCCGCGTGCCGCCCGCGAGCGGCCAGGCTGTGGCGCCGCCGGCGCCCGCCGCCAGCGCGCCGGCCGCGCCCGCCGGCCACGCGCCGGCCGCGCCCGCCGCCAGCGCTCCGGTGGCTCCCGCTGGCGCCCCGCCCGCCGCTGGCGCCCCGCCCCCCGCCGCCGGCGCCCCGCCCGCACGCCCCGCTCGCGCCCCCGCGGCGCCCGCTGCCAACGCCACGGGGCCCCCCGCCGCCCCCGCCGCCGAGGCGCCCGCCGCCGAGGCGCCCGCCGTCTCCGTGGCGGGGAGGCCGACCCCGCCTGTGCCCGCCGCCGAGGCGCCGACCCCGGCTGTCGCGCCTCCCGCCGAAGGGGCGCGGGCGCCGGAGCGGCCCGGCCCGCCGCCGGGAGGGCGGCGCGCGAGGTGGCGCTGGCCGGTCGTTGGCGCCGCCGGCGTGGTCGTGGTGGTGCTCCTGACGCTCCTGGTGCCGCGCTGGCTCGACCGGGGTGGCGCGTCGGCGTCGGGCCGGTGGGCGAAGATCGCGGACCTCCCGGCACCGCTGGAAGGCGCCGGGGTGGCGAGCTTCGGCGGCCGGCTGTGGGTGGCCGGGGGCGTCAGCCCGGGCGAGGGCCGGCCGCTGCTGCAGATCGTCCACGTGTACGACCCGGGTACTGGGAAGTGGGAGCTTGGGCCGCTGCTCCCCACCCCGGTGAGCCACGCGGCGCTCGTCTCCACCGGCAACTCCCTGTACCTGCTCGGCGGCCTGACCGGGAGCGGGTCGGTGCCAACCGTGTTCCGGCTCGACCTCGGCAGGAAGAACTGGGAGCGGGACGTGCCGCTGCCCCAGCCCCGTGGGGCCGGGGCAGCCGCGTGGGACGGCTCCCGCATCGTCTTCGGTGGCGGCGTGCGGCCCGACCACAAGGCCGCCAGCGAGGTGTGGGCGCTCGAGCAGGGAAGCTGGCGCTTGATCGGCAAGCTGCAGAAGGCTCGCGAGAAGCTCGCCGCGACCACCGACGGGTTCGGCACGGTCTGGTTCCTGGCCGGCCGTGACCCCACCCTGTCAAGGCAGGAGCTCGGCCTGGTCGACGTCGCGCAGAGCACGGGCGTGCGCGCCTCTGACCGGCAGGTCGCGCCCCTGCAGGGCGCGCCAGCGGTCTGGTGGCCACAGGCCGGCGTCTGCCTGCTCGGCGGGCAGGGCCCGTCCGGGTTCACGGCCGAGGTCAAGTGCCTCGACGACCAGGGTCGGGGCAGGCAGCTCCCGCCGCTCGGGCAGGCGCGGGCCGGGCTCGGCGCCGCCGTGGTCGGCGACACCGTCTACGCGGTCGGCGGCTACGGGTCCGGCTTCCACGGCACCGGCGCCAGCGAGGCGTTCCGGCTGGACACGGGGTCGTGACGCGCCCCCTGCTGCTCGGCGTCTCCATCCCGTCCGGGGCCGCCTCCGCCTCCGCCGCCCTGGCCGAGCTGGACGCGTTCGAGCTGGACGCGGGCGGTCGGGCCGGCATCTGCATGTGGTTCGAGGGCTGGGCCCACCACGAGTTCTCCGCCGACCTGCCCGAGGCGGTCGCCGGCCGGGGCGCGCTGCCGATGATCACCTGGGAGCCGTGGGACTACCTCCAAGGGACCGACCAGCCGGGCTACGCGCTGTCCCGGATCGCCGGCGGCGAGCACGACGCCTACATCCGGCGGTGGGCGGAGGGGGCGCGGCGCTACGGCAGACCGCTGCTGCTGCGCTTCGCCCACGAGATGAACGGCTACTGGTACCCCTGGTCGGAGGCTGCCAACGGCAACAGGCCGGGGGAGTACGTGGCGGCCTGGCGCCACGTGCACGACGCCTTCCGGGCGGCGGGAGCCGACAACGTGGCCTGGGTCTGGTGCCCGAACGTCGTCTACCCGGGGGCGACGCCGCTGCGGGAGCTGTACCCGGGCGACGCCTACGTCGACTGGGCCGGGGCCGACGGCTACAACGGTGGCACGGCGCTGCCGTGGGGCGGATGGCGCACCGCCGAGGAGCTCTTCGCCCCGACCCTGCGCGAGCTGGCGGCGCTCGCCCCGGGCAAGCCGCTCATGATCGGCGAGACGGGCAGCGCCGAGGCGGGCGGAAGCAAGGCCGCGTGGATCCGGGGCTTCTTCGCCACCCTGGACCGCCGCCCTGAGGTGGGCGCGTTCGTGTGGTTCGAACACCGCAAGGAGGCCGACTGGCGCATCACCAGCTCCGAGGCGGCCCGGCAGGCCTTCGCCGCCGGGCTGGCCGGGGTCTAGCGAGCCAGTCAAGTATCACCGGCGGGTGCGCGGGCGCACCCAGGGCGTGAACGGCTGACCGTACCTGGCGTTGGCGACCCCGGCGGCAAACGCGGCCCTCGCCTGCTGGGAGCTGACGATGCGCCAGTCGGCCTCCTTGACGGCCTCGTACCAGACGAAGCCGATGATGTCGCGGTGGCGCGGCAGGGTTCTGAAGAAGTCCCGGATCCAAACGGCCTTGCGGCCGTCCCGGTCGGTCGCGGCGACCTCGGTCAGCACGATCGGCTTGCGGGTGACGGCGCGCAGCTCCCGGAGCGTCGGCGCGAAGACCTGCTCGAAGCTGCGGTAGCCGGTCTGGTGCCTGTCCGTGCCGTAGTAGCCCACGACCCCGGCCCAGTCGACGTAGGCGTCGCCCGGGTACAGCTCCCGCAGCGGCGTCGCCCCCGGGTAGACGACGTTCGGGCTCCACACCCACACGACGTTGCGGGCGCCGGCCCGGGTGAAGATGTCGTGGACGTGGCGCCAGGCCGCCACGTACTCCCCCGGCCGGTTGCCGTTGGCAGCCTCCGCCCACGGGTACCAGTAGCCGTTCATCTCGTGGGCGAAGCGGATCGCGACCGGGTAGCCCACCTGGCGGATGCCAACCGCCCAGCTGCGGATGTAGGCGTCGAAGCCGCCGCCGGCGATCCGCGACAGCGCGTAGGCGGGCTGCACCCCGCGCCGCAGGTCGAGCCTGGACTCCTGCCGGTAGTCCCAGGGCTCCCAGCCGATCATCGGGAGCATGCCGCGCTGCACGACGCCGTCGAGCAGCCGCCGGTCGAACCGGTCGCGCGCCCAGCCCTGGGAGAACAGCATCACGTCGGGCCGCCTGCCCGCGGCGGTCTGGAACGCCTGGAGTTCGGCGAAGTCGTGCGGCCCGGAGCGTGTGGTCACGCCGAACAGCACCTTGCCCCGGGCCGGGAAGAGCTGGCGCGGCCCGGCGCGGCCCGGTGAGGGGCCGCCCGGCACCGGCACCGCCGGCGCAGGCGCAGGCGGCCCGGACGCGGGCGCGGCCGCGGAAGGCGCCGCGGAGCCGGCCGACGCGCGGTCGGGCCGCGTCGCGATGCTGGGGGCGAGGATGAACACGTACGCGACCAGCCCGACCAGCGCGGCGCTGGTTCCGAGCCTGACCGGGTGGCGCATCAGGGCCTCGTGGCCTCCGAGCTCACCACGAGCCGGCTGGCCCGCCGCTCCGACAGCCGCCTGCCGAACCCGAGGACGGGCGGGGCGACGGCCGCGAACAGGGTGAGCACAGCCCACGCGCGCAGCGCCGGGTAGGTGTGGCCGCGGTAGGCGCTCGCGGCCAGGGCCAAGCCAGCGGCAACGGCCCACAGGAGGTGGGCGTGGAAGGTGCGCAGCGAGTCGGCACTGCGCAGCTCCCCCTTGGCCGTGACCGCGTAGGCCAGCGGCCGGCCCAGCAGGGCGGCGAACCCCGCGGCCACGTAGACCGGGCCGGCGAACAGCGCCAGCAGCAGCCCGGGCAGTGCCGACTCGCGACGCTCGTGCTCGGCCAGGTTGAAGCGGCGCAGCCACACGAGCAGCGTGAACCAGGTGACGTAGGTCCCGCCCCAGAGCGCGAGCCAGACCCACATGTCCAAGGCGACCGAGGTCACCCCGAACAGCAGGTACAGGCCGGTCGCGAGGTTGCCGAGCACCCAGGTCACGCCGACGCTGGGGTAGAAGGACTGGGCCAGCCCGTAGCTGAGCCGCTGCCGGCGGGTGAGGCGCTTGGCCAGCGCGGGCGCGCGCCGCAGCACGATCTCCCAGACGCCGTAGGCCCACCGCTTCTGCTGGTTGAAGTAGTCGGTCCAGCTGTTCGGGCCCTCGCCGATGGCGAGGATGTCGGGCGTGAACACGCCCTTCCAACGGTTGCCGCTCTGCTCGTTGACCGCCGCGTTGACGTTCATGCTGGTCAAGTGGTCCTCGATGATCGAGTCCTGGTAGCCGCCGATCTGGCGCCAGGCGGCCGGGCGGTAGAGATGGTTGGTGCCGATCAGCAGCGGCGCGTCCAGGCCGTTCCCGCCCCGCTGCACGATGCCGGTGAAAAGGTAGCCCTGCACGGCCGCGCCGTGGCTCACCAGACCTTGGTGGGCGTTGCCGTAGACCTGCGGGGCGACGACGAACGCGATGTCGGGGTCCCGGAAGTACCCGAGCGTGCGCTCGAGGAAGGAGGGCAGCGGCACGTGGTCGGGATCCATCTGCGCCACCACGTCGTACTCATGCTCGTGCTCGGCGCGCCAGGCGTTGTGGTTGCCCGCCTTGGTGCAGGCGCGGAACTCGCCCACCCGGTGGTTGTACTCGGAGCGGCCCTTGCGCGTGAAGTGCTTGACCCCGAGCGACCGGGCGACCGCGCGCACCCGCGGGTCGTCGCCTTCGTCCAGGATCCACACGTCAACGACGCCGTCGTAGGACAGCTCCCGCATGGCCCGGAGCGTCCTGGCCACGAGGTGGACGGGTTCCTTCGCTGGCACGATCGTGGTGAGCACGGCCACGCGGAGCCCGGGCGGCGGGGTCATCGGCGTCGGGTCGTAGGCCCGCCTCGCGAAGGTCCAGATCGCCGCGCTCTGCACCAGCCGGATGATCTCGACCAGGACCACGCACAGGAAGCCGACCCGGCCGGCCGTGACCAGCGGCCCGCCCGTCCCGACGACCCCGGGGGAGGGCACGTGCCAGGGGAGCAGCAGCCAGCCCACCAGGGCGATCCCGGTCAGTGCGCTGGCCCCGACCAGCAGGGTCAGCACCGCCCGCTCGCGGCGCGAGGCCACCAGCCGGAACTCGACGCGGTGGCGCTCGCTGCGCGGCTCCATGAGCGGCCCGGCGATGGAGGTGCAGCGCTCGTACGCGGCAACCGCTGACCCCGGCCTCTTCACCCCTGGGATCCCGTCAAGGTCGTTGCCGCTCCCTGACGGCAGCCGCGACGCGGGCACGTACCCAGCCCAACATGGCCTCCCCCGGTGCTGGTGGACGGTCCGCCGTACGTGTACGACCGACAATGCGGACAACAACGGGGAAGCTAACCAGAGGGGATGGATAGCGTCAAGGCGCAGCGCCGGACACCGGCGCGCCGGCGCCCGACCACTGTCGCCGCCGGCGCGAGCCTCGCCCGGGCGCGCGCGGCGCGGGACACGGCCGACGCGGCGGAGCGTAGGGGCACAATGGGGCCATGTTGCTCGTTGAGCTTGCTGAGACGTCGGATACTGTCGCGTCGACCGCTGCCCGGCTGGCCAAGGTCGACCGGCTGGCCGCTTGCCTGCGCCGTCTCGACGCCAACGAGGTGGACGTAGCGGTCGCGTTCCTCTCCGGCGAGCTACGGCAGCGCCAGATCGGAGTCGGGTATGCGGCGCTGCGGGACGCTCCGGCGCCCGCTGCGCACCCCTCCCTCACCCTTACCGAGGTTGACGCCGCCTTTGACCGGATCGGGCGGCAGGCCGGCCCTGGCTCCCAGCGCGAGCGACGCCGACTGCTGTCTGATCTGTTCGAGCGAGCGACCGCCACCGAGCAAGCGTTCCTCCGCCGTCTGCTCTCGGGCGAGCTGCGCCAAGGCGCGCTTGAGGGCGTCATGGCTGAGGCCATCGCCCGAGCGGCTGGCATCCCGGGTACTGAGGTCCGGCGCGCCCTCATGCTACGCGGCGCGCTCGGCGCGGTTGCCGAAGCGGCGCTATCCCAAGGTGTCGACGGGCTACGGTCATTCCGGCTTCAGGTCGGCCGGCCGCTTCAGCCAATGCTCGCCCAAACGGCTGAGAGCGTCGACGTAGCGCTAGAGCGAATTCGGCCAGCAGCGCTGGAATGGAAGCTCGACGGCGGTCGGGTGCAAATCCATCGCGCTGACAGTGAGGTACGGGTTTTCACCAGGACGCTGGACGACATCACCGCGCGGGTGCCGGAGTTGGTCGAAACGGCGCTTGCGCTGCCCGTACGCTCCATCGTGCTGGACGGCGAGGCCATTGCGCTGCGGGCGGACGGTCGGCCCCACCCGTTCCAGGTGACGGCCAGCCGGATTGGCAGTCGACTTGGGGTAGATGAGCTCCGAGGCTCGCTGCCACTGACCCCATTCCTGTTCGACGTGCTCCATCTCGACGACGAGGACCTGATCGACCGGCCAGGCGCGGAACGGAACGACGCGCTCACTGCCGCTGTCCCGGAAGCACTACGGATACCCCGAATCGTGACTGGTGATTCGGAGGTAGCCGCGGCATTCCTGCAGGACGCCCTTGCCCGCGGCCATGAGGGCGTCGTGGTGAAGTCGCTCGCTGTGCCCTATGAAGCAGGGCGGCGCGGTGGCGGCTGGCTCAAAGTCAAACCGCGCCACACGCTGGACCTGGTCGTGCTCGCGGCTGAATGGGGCCACGGTCGGCGGCGCGGCTGGTTGAGCAACCTGCACCTCGGCGCTCGCGATTCCGAGAGCGACGGGTTCGTAATGCTCGGCAAGACCTTCAAGGGCCTTACCGACAAGCTGCTTGCCTGGCAGACCGAGCGATTCCTGGAGCTTGCGGTCGAGCAGAACGAATGGATGGTCCGCTTGCGGCCGGAGCTGGTCGTCGAGGTCGCATTCGACGGCTTGCAGGTAAGCCCCCGCTACCCGGGCGGGCTCGCATTGCGCTTCGCCCGCGTCCTGCGCTACCGGCCCGACAAGGGGGCGGACGACGCGGATACGATTGAGACGGTCCGCACCATTCATCTCGCCCAGTCGGGGCCGCCGCTCCCTGGATAGAAAGACGTTGCCAGCCAGGACAGGGATGGCCGGCGGCAGCCCGGGCGGCTGGTCAGGTCGGGCCGAGCTCGAACCAGACCCGCTTGCCGTGACCCGGGACCGGCTCGGTGCCCCAGCGCTCGGCCAGCAGCTCGACCAGGCGCAGGCCCCGGCCGTTCTCCGCCTCCGGGTCCGGTGCGGCAGGGCGGGGCGGGCGCGGGTCGGCGTCGTGCACGCTCACGCGCACCGAGCGCCGCCGCTTCTCCACCCGCAAGGCGACCCTGCCCCGGCCGTGGCGGAGCGCGTTGGTGACCAGCTCGTTGGCCAGGAGCACGGCCGTCTCCACGGTCGTCGCCACCACCTGCCAGGTCCCGAGCGTCCTCTGCACGAACTGCCGGGCACGGCCGGCCGACTGCGGCAGTGGGTCGAGCTTGACCTCGGCGCTGCGTTGGGACATCGGATGCCTCCTCGCGCTCGCGGTCCTGACGGTCGTCCCGTCCTTGCCCACCCAGCAGGTGACCTACGCCTCTTCAGGCGGACTCGACTGGCGCTGCTGCGCAGCAGGTCGCGGGTGGCGTCGTGGAGGCTGTCGACGCCCGCAGCCCCCTGTCCGCCCGCGTCTCGGCCCCTGCATGAGCGGGGCCGCACGCCGCCCCGAGCTGGGGCGGTTCCTGTGAGCGCCGCGAATCACGTATGATTCGCTACCTCGTCAAAAACGGTCATTCGGCTCTAAAGGACGTCGGCGTGAGCTGGCACTGGTGGTTCAGCGCGCTCGCGCTGGCAGGCGGCGCCTGCCTGGCCAGCTATGCCTACTACGCCTGGCGCCGCCGCCAGGCGTCGGCCGGGGCCAGCCTGGCCGTGGTGCTGGCCGCCGCCGGGTGGTGGAGCCTGGCCTACTCCCTGGAGCTGGGGGCCACCGAGCTGTCCACCAAGCTGCTCTGGGGCGACGCCAAGTACCTCGGCATCTGCCTGCTCCCGCCGGCCTGGTTCGCGTTCATCATGCAGTACACGGGCCGGGGCCGGTTGGTGAACCGGCACACGCTGACCGCCCTCGCGGTCCCGCCCGTGGCGCTGGTCGTGCTGCTCGCCAACCAGGCCACCCACGACCTGGTGCGCTACTACCCGCCCGCGGCGGTCGGCGATCCCGACGCCATCGCCCAGGTCGGCCCGCTGTTCTGGCCCTTCCTGGTCTACGCCAACCTGCTCGTGTGGGGCTGCACGGCGCTGTTCGTGTGGACGCTCACGCGCGTGTCGCGGCTCTACTGGCGCCAGAGCATGCTGCTGATCGCCACCGTGCTGCTGCCCTGCGTCGCCAACGTCCTGCACAACCTGAACGTCGGCCCGTTCGGGCGGGTCGAGCCGACGCCGTTCCTGTTCGTCCTGACCGGCGCCGTGCTGGTGTGGGGCATCTTCCGGTTCCGACTACTCGACCTTGCCCCGATCGCACGCAGCTCGGTGTTCGAGACGGTGCTTGACGGGGTGCTCGTGCTCGACCCCTACCGGCGGGTGGTGAAGCTGAACCCGGCCGCCGAGCGAGCCCTGGGCGTGTCGGCCGCCGACGCGGTCGGCCGCCGGGTCGAGGCGCTCCTCGAGGTTGAGTCGTTCGTACTCGACCGGGCCGACGACCCGACCCTGCCCGAGGAGGTCGTCCTCGGCGAAAGCCGCCACGAGCTGACCACCGCCCCGCTGCGGGACCGGGGCGGACAGGAGACCGGCCGGGTGGTCATGTTGCGCGACGTCACCGAGCGCCACCACGCGCACGAGCGCCTGGTCCGGCTCGACGAGCAGCGCCGCTGGCTGCTCGGCCGGATGGTCCGGGCCCAGGAGGAGGAGCGGCGCCGCATCGCCGGCGATATCCACGACGATGCGATCCAGGCCATCACCGCCGCCCGGCTCCGGCTCGCCCTGTTCCGCGACCGCCTTTACGAGCCCGAGCAGCGCCGACGCCTCGAGGAGGCCGAGACGGCCTTGTCGGCCAGCCTGGAGCGGCTGCGCACGCTGGTGTTCGACCTCCGCCCGGCCGTGCTCGACGAGGTCGGGCTGGGCGCGGCCCTGCGCCAGTACCTGGCCGAGACGGCGGGGCAGGGCGGCTTCCAGGCTGCCCTCCACGACGACTTGGGGCAGGAGCCGCCGGCCGAGGTACGCGTGATCGCCTACCGCATCGCGCAGGAGGCGCTCACCAACGTGCGCATGCACGCCCGCGCGACCCGGGTTGACGTCCGGCTCGAGGAGGTGCAGGGCGGGCTGCTGGTGACCGTCACCGATGACGGGGTCGGCTTCGAGCCGGACCAGGCCGAGGCCAACCCCCGGCCCGGGCACCTCGGTCTGACCAGCATGCGCGAGCGGGCCACCATGGCGAGCGGCTGGTACCGCGTCGACAGCCACCCGGGGCGTGGGACCACGGTCAAATTCTGGCTCCCGATCAAAGAGGCGTGACCCGTTGCCGGGGAGATGTCGCCCGTTGCCGGGGAGATGTCGCCCGTTTGCCGGGGAGATGTCGCCCGTTGCCGGGGAGGCGTGGCCTGTTGCCGGGGAGGCGTGGCCCTGGCCGGAGCTCGAGCATGCCCGATACCTCCCCTTTTGCGAAATGCCATTGCTACCGGTCTTTGGCCGGTCCGCGAGCCTTGTGATCACCGAAATCCTTTGCCGGGCAAGGGCTCGCCGGCGCCCATGGGATCGGTGCCATCGCGTCCGAACAGGGCGGACAGGCCGCAAACACCAGGGAATTGGGCCATCGACGGCTGCCCCTATTTCGGCTCGCGTACAGTCCCGGCCGGTCCGGGAGGGCAACTCCTTGCGCTGCAAGGGATTGAAAAGTCGGGAGAGTTGTTGACCTCGGATAAAAGCGTCTTTAGCATGCACGACCGAAAGGGGACAGGGCTACGGGGGTCCGTCCTAGGTGGGGAACAATCCCCTATTGGGCAAGGAGGCGCCCTTGAACCGCAAGGAGCTGGTCGACGCAATCCAGAAGCACACGGAGGTGGCTCGGGCTGACGTCGACAAAGTGCTCGCGAGCCTGATCCAGCACACGCAGATCGCCGTGAAGAAGGGCGACCGGGTGTCGCTGGTGGGGTTCGGCACCTTCGAACGCCGTGATCGCAAGGCTCGCACCGCGCGGAACCCGCGCACCGGTACCGCCGTGAAGGTGAAGGCGACCAAGGTCCCTGCCTTCCGGGCCGGGCAGGGGTTCAAGGACGTGGTGAGCGGGAAGGCGGCTGCCCCGAAGCTGACCGCCCCGAAGGCGAGCTCGCGGAGCGACGTGACCAAGGCGTCGGCCAAGAGGTCCGCCAGTAAGGCCGCGGCCAAGCCGGCCAAGGCGTCCGCCTCCAAGGCGTCCGCCTCCAAGGCGACCGCCGCGGCCTCGAAGGCCCGGAGCACCTCGAGCGCGAAGGCTCCGGCCAAGGCCGGCTCGCGCAAGAAGTAGCTCGGCGTCTCGCTGCGAGGCCCCGCTGGCGGAGCTGGCGGGGCCTCGCAGCATCCGGGGAGCGGGCGGGCCGGGGGACCTGGGGGGGCCCTGTGGCGTCCGGGAAGCGGCCTGGGGCCTTGTGGCGGCGGGGCCTTGTGGCATCCCCGGGGGGCCTCGTGGCGTCGGGGGAGCTGGCCTGGTCTACTCCGGGTCGGGCAGCGTCAGGATGTTCACGTAGGTCACTCTGGCCCCTTCGCCCTCGCCTTCGACCCGGAACTTGACCCGCTGCCCGATGGTGAGCAGGCGCAGGCCCGAGCGGCCGAAGGCCTCGGGCGGGACGGCATACTCGACCCGAGCGTCGGTGAGGACGACGGCAGCCTTGGTCTCGGGGTCGAAGCTCTTGACGGTCCCCTGCAGCATCGGGCCTCTCCTCTGTCCCTCCGGGGGGCTTCGCGCGCTTCAGGCGAGCGTAAGCCCCGGAGCCGTCGCCGCCATCGGCCGGTCGCCGGCGAAGGATACCGGAGTCTGGTCACCCAGCCTGCTCGAGGCGGGCGGGCAGGCCGAGGTCGCGCAGGCGGCGGCCGGTGACGCTGGCCGGGGCCACGCGGGCGGCCACCGCGCGTAGGTCGTCGACGACGTCGACGTCGAGGGCGAGCACGGGCTCGTCGACCCGGACCGCGCCCGGGAGGGCGAGGTGTCGGCTGGCGCTGCCCGGCCCGAAGGCGGGGCGGAACGAGGCCGGGTCGCGCCAGGCCAGGACGTTGGTCCCGGTGCGGTCGCGGCTCGGTACCACCACGACCGGGGCGGTCCCGGCCGTGACCAGGACGCGAGCGAGGGCGTCCGGGGTGGCCAGGGGCAGGTCGGCGGCGACGACGACGAGTGGATCGCCAGGCGGGGCGGCCGCGGCGGCGCGCGCGAGCGAGGCGTTGAGACCGCCGTCCAGCCCGACGTCCAGCCCGACGTCCAGCCCGACGTCCTCCTTGACGACCCGGCAGCCGATCGCGTCGGCGCGGCGCCAGACCTCTCGGTCGGGGGAGACGACCACGGGCCGGCCCAGGCCCTCGGCGGCCTGGACGGCGGCGACCACGTCCTCGAGCATCGCGATGGTGAGCAGGCGGCGCTCGATCGGGGTGAGCGCAGGACCGAGCCGGCCCTTCGCCTGGGCGAGAGCCTTCACGGGGACGAGCGGGGTCGGCACGCGCCGACGATAGCAGCGCCGGGCGTCCTGGGCGGACCGAGACCAGCGGTGCCCCGTGCGTGGCCAGCCGGACGGCCAGCCGGACGGCCAGCCGGACGGCCAGCCGGACGGCCAGCCGGACGGCCAGCCGGACAAGGTACGATCCGCGAAAAGGTACGATCCGCGAATGAGCACACGCCGCTGGCTGCCGGTCTACGCCCTCGCCAAGGCAGTGGTCCCACCGGTGATCCGGTTCTGGGTCCGGATGGACATGCAGGGCGCGCTCCACATCCCGTCGCGCGGCCCGGTCATCATCGCGGCCAACCACGTGTCGTACTTCGATCCGCTCTGCCTCGGCGTGTTCATCGACTCGGCCGGGCGTCAGGTGCGCTTCCTGGCCAAGGCGGAGCTGTTCCGCAACCCGGTGATGCGCTGGCTCATGCGCGGGGCCGGGCAGATCCCGGTCTGGCGGGAGAGCCGCGACGCGGCGAGGTCGCTTGCCGCTGCAGTCGAGGCGATGCGGGAGGGGGTGGCGGTGGCGATCTACCCGGAGGGCACCACCACCCGCAACGCCGACTTCTCGCCGATGCCGGCCAAGAGCGGCGTGGCGCGGCTCGCGGCGCTCACCGGCGCCCCGGTCGTGCCGGTGGGCATGTGGGGCGCGCATCTGCTGTTCACGCGCGGCAAGATGGGCCCGTTCCGGCGCGGCATCCGGGTGGTCATCCGGGCGGGCCCACCGCTCGACCTCGGCCTGAATCCGGACTCGTCGCTCGAAGAGGTGAACGCGGCCCGGGACCGGGTGATGGAGGCGATCGGCGGCCTGGTCGCCGAGGCGCGCACCGGATGGTCCCCGCCGGCCTGGTACCTTCGGCGCCAGGCAGACAAGAGCCTGCCGCCCTGATCGCCGACCGACCACGCGGGAACGCTATGCCACCTCCCCGACCACCGGCCCGGAGCACCGCCGGACCCCGGCCGGACGGACCTGGACCCGCAGCCGGATCCGGACCCGGAGCCGGACCCGGACCCGCAGCCGAAGCCGCAGCCGGACCCGGGGCCGGACCTGGACCTGGACCTGGACCCGGAGCCGGAGCCGGAGCCGGGCAGGCGGAGCACCCAGCCACCGCGGGCGCGCCCGGACCCGGAGCCGCGCCTTCCGGGGAGCCGCGCTCCGGGGAGGTCGAGCGGTTCCGTCCCGGCGGCGTGGTGCATGCCGTGGCCAGCGGGCTGCTCGAGGCTGCACTGGCGCTGGTGCTGTTCGGCTGCGCGCAGCTCGTTGGCGACGCCAACCCGGGCGTTGGCGCCTCGCTGGTGGTCGCCGCGCTTCTCTGGACGGCGCTGAGTGTCTACAGCCTGGCCGTGGCCGCCCTCCGGGCGCGGGTGTGGGAGGTCCAGCTGGACGGCGACGGGGTCGCCGCGCACGGCCTCACCGGCGCGCGGCGTTGGCGCTACGAGGAGCTGTCAGCGGTTGAGATCAGCGGCGGCCGTACCCGCCTGGTGGCCAGGGAGGGGCGGGCCAGGCGGGTGCGGGGTGTGCGCGGGGCCGAGCAGGGCAGGCGCTTCCGGGCCCGGGTGCTGGAGCGGGCGACCGAGGCGGCCGGGCGCGGGAGTGGGCCAGCGGCCGGGCGCGGGAGCGGGCCAGCGGCCCCGCCTGGAGCGGGCGGGGCGCCCGACCGGGCGGGCGCTGGTAGGCTCCCCGGCGGCGGCCCGGACGGCGGGGGAGGGGACGAGTCCGCGCCAGCCAGCACCTGAGCCGGCCCGTCCCCCGGACTACTTGGCCCGTCCCCCGGACTACTTAAGGAGCGATGCGGTCGCCCCGGCCGGCTCGGGCCTCGAGAGGAGGGACGAGCGATGCCCGCCACCCCCGGCCAGGCCGGCCCGTGGCGCGACCACCCGGGCGGCGCAGGACCCGGACCCGGGCGGGGCTTCGCCACCCGGGCCGTGCACGGCGCCGGCGTGCCCGTCCCGGCCGAGCTGCCGCTGGCCGTGCCGATCTGGCAGACGTCGGCGTTCGCGTTCGACGACGCCGACCGGTATGCGCACGCGCTCCGGCAGCCCCGCGAGGGGTTCGTCTACACCCGCTATGAGAACCCGACCACATGGGCTCTGGAAGCCACAGTCGCCGGCCTGGAAGCTGCCGCGCAGGGCATGGCCACCGCGTCGGGCATGGGCGCGATCGCGACCGTGCTGCTCTGCCTGGCCGCCGCCGGCGATCACCTGGTCGTCCAGCGCGACCTCTACGGTGGGACGTTCTCGCTGCTGTCGTCGGTGGCCGCCCGGCTCGGGATCGTGGCCACGTTCGTGGACGCGACCGACCCGGGCTCGGTCAGGGCCGCGCTGCGGCCGACCACCCGCGCCGTGTACGTGGAGACGATCGCGAACCCCACCATGGCCGTTGCCGACCTGCCGGCGCTTGCCGAAGTGGCCGGCGCCGCCGGGATCCCCCTGGTGGTCGACAACACGGTGGCGTCGCCGTACCTGTGCCGGCCGATCGAGCACGGCGCCGCGGTCGTGGTCCACTCGGCCACCAAGTACCTCGGCGGCCACAGCGACGTGGTCGGCGGCCTGGCCCTGTTCGCCGACGCCGGCCTGCACGACCGCGCCTGGCGGACCATGATCGACCTGGGCGCCTCGCCCGACCCGTTCGCGGCCTGGCTGGTGCTGCGGGGCGTGAAGACGCTGCCGCTGCGCATGGAGCGCCACACCGGCAACGCGGGCGCGCTCGCCGGGCTGCTGGCCGCACACCCGAAGGTCGAGCGGGTGTACTGGCCGGGGCTGCCCGGCCACCCGAGCCACGACGTGGCCGCGCGGCTGCTGGACGGCTACGGCGGGCTCCTCTCCTTCGACCTCGCCGGCGGCCGCCAGGCCGGGCGGCGGTTCATCGAGGCGACCTCCGTGGCCCGGCTCGCCCCGTCGCTCGGAGGGCCCGAGACGCTCGTGTCCCATCCCGCCTCCACCACCCACCGGCAACTCGACGCCGTGGCGCTGGCGTCGGCCGGCATCGGCGAGGGCATGGTGCGGGTGTCGGCCGGGCTGGAGGATGCCGACGACCTGCTCGAGGACTTCACCCGCGCCCTGGAGGTCGCTTGACCGCACGAGAGGACTCCATCCACGCTCTGGAGGTCGCATGACCACACGAAAGGTCCGGCTCGCGATCCTGTACGGCGGCCGCTCGGCCGAGCACCAGGTGTCGGTCGTCTCGGCCCGCTCGGTCATGGAGGCGCTCGACCCCGAGCGCTTCGAGGTGGTGCCGATCGGCATCACCCGCGACGGGTCGTGGATGCTGCCCGACACCTCGCCGCTCGAGCTGACCGCGCCAGAGGGCGCCCTGCCCGAAGTGGAGGCGTCGGGCACGGCGGTGGCGCTCCGGCCCGAGCGGCGCTCGTCCGCGCTCACCGCCATGGGAGGGCCCTCGGGGGGTGTGGGGGGCGCGGGGAGCGCAGTCGACGTCGTGTTCCCGATCCTGCACGGCCCCTACGGCGAGGACGGCACCGTGCAGGGCCTGTTCGAGCTGGCCGACCTCCCCTACGTCGGCAGCGGCGTGCTCGCCTCGGCCCTGGCCATGGACAAGGCCATGGCCAAGGTGGTGTTCGCCCAGGCCGGGCTGCCCCAGGCGCCCTACCTGGTGGTCCACGAGCGGGCCTGGCGCGCCGACCCGGACCGGGTAGCCGCCGATGTAGCTGGGCGCTTCACCTTCCCGGTGTTCGTCAAGCCGTCCCGGCTCGGCTCCTCGATCGGCATCACCAAGGTCAAGACCGCCGACGACCTCGCCCCGGCCATGGAGGCCGCGCTCGCCCACGACGGCAAGGTCCTGGTCGAGCAGGCGGTGCCCGCACGCGAGCTCGAGTGCGGCGTGACCGGCAACGACGCGCCCGAGGCGAGCCTGGTCGGCGAGGTCGTGCCCGGCAACGAGTTCTACGACTTCGAGGCCAAGTACCAGGACGAGTCCCTGAAGCTGCTGATCCCCGCCCCGGTCCCCGACGGCGTGGCGGCGCAGGTCCGCCACCTGGCCGTGCGCGCGTTCCAAGCGCTCGGCTGCGAGGGCCTGGCCCGGGTCGACTTCTTCTACGAGGAGGCGGCCGACCGGGTGCTGCTCAACGAGGTGAACACCATCCCGGGGTTCACCCCCAAGAGCATGTTCCCGCTGCTGTGGAAGGCGTCAGGGCTCTCCTACTCCGACCTGGTCGCCCGCCTGGTCGACCTCGCGGTCGAGCGCCATGCGGCCAAGAAGGGGTGACCTCGGTCTGTCGCATCGAGCATGATGGCGTCCGATGGACTGCGGTGTCCGGTCCGGGCTTCCCCGGCGTCCCGGGGCTGAGCGGCAGCACCGGCACGCCGCGGGAAGGAGGCCCCATGTTTGAGCGGTTCACCGACCGGGCGAGACGCGTGGTCGTGCTCGCCCAGGAGGAGGCTCGACTCCTCAACCACAACTACATCGGCACCGAGCACATCCTGCTCGGGTTGATCCACGAGGGCGAAGGCGTCGCCGCCAAGGCGCTCGAGTCG
>DASYUT010000302.1 GCA_036000965.1 Actinomycetes bacterium | reverse complement strand
AGCCTGGGGACCGACGGGTACGAGATCTCGACCGATGCCACCCGGCTCGACCGGGTCATGATCCATCGGTTCCTGAGCCAGGAGGCATACTGGGCCCGGGGCGTCCCCCGCGCGGTGGTGGAGCGCGCGATCAGCAACTCGCTGGTGTTCGGGCTGTACGCCTCGGGCGAGCAGGTCGGCTTCGCCCGGGTCGTCACGGACCAGGCGACGTTCGCCTGGCTCGCCGACGTGTTCGTCCTGCCCGAGCACCGCGGCTGCGGGCTGGGCAAGCGGCTGGTCCGCGAGGTGCTCGCGCACCCCGGCCTGCAAGGGCTGCGGTGGTTCCTGCTCGGCACCGCCGACGCGCACGGGCTCTACCGCCAGCTCGGGTTCGACCCGCTCAGCCCGGAGCGGGCCAGCCGGTTGCTGGGCATCTGGCGGGAGCCGACCGAGGTGTACGGCCCGGCCACCGCCGACGGCGGGGACGCCCGCTGAGCGCACGCTGGCGGTCAGGCATGCATATCAGGCGGTGGTGGCGGCCACCGTGCCGCCGCCCAGCACCAGGTCGCCGTCGTAGAGGACCCCGGCCTGGCCGGGCGCGACCGCGTCGACGGGCTCGTCGAGGCGGAGGCGGACCCGGCCGGGGCCGGCCGGGTCGACCAGGCAGCCGACCTCGTTGCCGTGGGCCCGCAGCCGCACCCGGGCCGGCCCCGGCCGCAGGCCCAGCCCGTCGGTCGAGGTCGCCCGCTCCAGCTCCACGGCGCGGATGGCCAGCTCGGCCCGCTCGCCGACCACCACGCGGTCGGCGGCCGGCTCGATGCGCAGGACGTAGCGGGGCGTGGGCGCGGCCAGGCCGAGGCCGCGGCGCTGGCCCACGGTGTAGCGGTAGGCGCCCTGGTGGCCGCCGAGCACGTCGCCCTGGGCGTCCACCACCTGGCCGGGACGGCGGCCCAGGCGGCGCTCCAGCCAGCCGGCGGTGTCGCCGTCGGGGATGAAGCAGACGTCGTAGGACTCCGGCTTGGCCGCGGTGCGCAGCCCGAGCCGGGCGGCGGTCCGGCGCACCTCGGGCTTGGTCAGGTCGCCGAGGGGCAGGCGGAGGTGGTCGAGCTCTCCCGGCCCGAGCATGTAGAGCACGTAGGACTGGTCCTTGGCCGCGTCGGCGCCCCGGTACAGGCGGGCGCCGGCCACCCGGGCGTAGTGGCCGGTGGCGAGCGCGTCGAAGCCGAGGGCGCGGGCCCGGTCGAGCAGCCCGACCACCTTGACCCGCTCGTTGCAGCGGGCGCACGGGTTGGGGGTGCGGCCGCGCGCGTACTCGGCGGCGAAGTCGTCCACCACCGCCTCCTGGAACTGGTCGACGAAGTCCCAGACGTAGAAGGGGATGCCGAGGGCGTCGGCGACCCGGCGGGCGTCGTCGGCGTCGGCCAGGGTGCAGCAGCCCCTGCCCGCCACCTGCGCGTGGGCTGGGACGCGGGCGAGCTTGAGGTGGACGCCGGTCACGTCGCACCCCTGCTCGACCAGGAGCGCCGCCGCCACCGAGGAGTCGACCCCGCCGCTCATCGCGACCAGCACCTGAGGCGCGCTCACTGGCGCACCCTCCAACCGCGGGAGGCTCCAGGAGCGCCCGCCCCACCGACCCGGCGCACCCTCCACCCACGCGAGGCTCCAAGAGCGCCCGCCGCACCGGCCCGGCGCACCCTCCGCCCACGCGAGGCTCCAGGAGCGCACGCCGCGCTCACGGCGTGGCTCCGGTGGTGGCTGGGGCGAGGGTGGCCAGGGCATGGCCCACGGCGGCCACGGCGGTGTCCACGTCGGCCGCTGTCGAGCCGTGGCCGAGGCTGAACCGGACCGTCTCGCGGGCCTCGGCCGGGGTCCGGCCCATGGCGAGCAGCACGTGCGACGCGGCCACCGCCCCGCTGGCGCAGGCCGACCCGGCCGAGCAGGCGATCCCGGCCCGGTCGAGCAGCAGCAGCAGGTCCTCGGAGCGGCGGCCGGGGAAGCGGACCGAGGCGAGGCCGGGCAGGCCCCGGGCCGGGTCGCCGTTGACGACGAGCGCGGGCTCGAGCGTGCGCAGGCCGGCCAGCAGCCGGTCCCGGAGCCGGGCGAGCGCGGCAGCCTGTGCCTCCCGCTCGGCGAGGGCGACCGCCGCAGCCGCGCCGAACCCGGCCAGCGCGGCCACCGGCAGCGTGCCCGAGCGCAGGCCCCGCTCCTGGCCACCGCCGTGGACCAGGGGCCGCAGTGCGACGCCGGTCCCCACCACGAGCGCGCCCACCCCGGTCGGGCCGCCCAGCTTGTGCGCTGCCAGGACGAGCAGGTCGACGCCGTCCCGGGCCACGTCGACCCCGGGCGTGCCAGCGGCCTGGACGGCGTCGCAGAGCAGGACCGCCCCGGCCGCGTGGGCCAGCCCGGCCGCCTCGGCCACGGGCTGGACGGTGCCGACCTCGTTGTTGGCGGCCATGAGGGCGACCAGCGCCGTGTGGCCGGGCCGGACGGCGTCGGCGAGCGCGTCGAGGTCGACCCGGCCGGCCGGGTCGACCGGGGCCAGGGTCAGGTCGGCGCCGGCGTCGGCCACCGCCCAGGCGGCCGCGTCGAGCACGGCGTGGTGCTCGACCGCGGAGGCGACCAGGTGGCGGGCATCGGGCTCGCTGGCGAGCACCGTGCCCTTGACCGCCAGGTTGTCGGCCTCGGTGCCACCCGAGGTGAACACGACGTCGCTGGGCGCGGCCCCGACCAGGGCGGCGACCTGCTCGCGGGCGGTCTCGACCGCGGCCCGGGCCGCACGGCCGGGGCCATGCTGGCTCGACGGGTTGGCTGCCGGCCGTTCGAGGAACGGGCGCATGGCAGCCAGCGCCTCGGCTCGGAGCGGGGCGCTGGCCGCGTAGTCGAGATAGGGCACGAGCGGGCTACTTCCTTCCGCGCAGGGCTACTTCTTTTGCTGCTGGCCGTGACCTTGCCCGCCGTCCTTGCCGGCCAGGCGCCTGGGCTTGGCCGGGGCTCGCTCGACCACGGTGGTGGGTGGCCCGGTCGGCGGGGTGGTCTGGCCGGGAACGGTCGTGCCGGGCGGCTGGCCGGGGATGGTGGTCTGGGTGGTCGGCGGTGGTGGTGGCGGGAGCACGGTGTACTGCAGCCCTTCCTGGGGACGCTCCCAGTCGGCCGGTTCGGTGTCGGCGAGCGCCTCCTGCATGAAATCGTGCCAGATCCGCGCCGGGAGCGACCCACCGGTGACCGTGGAGAACCCCGCGATGTTCCGCATCGAGAACTCTTCCCTGGTGTAGCCCATCCACACCGCGGTGGCGAGCTGCGGCGTGTACCCGACGAACCAGGCGTCGCGGTACTCCTGGGTCGTGCCGGTCTTGCCCGCAGCGGGCCGGCCGATCCGGGCCGCGACCGCGGTCCCGTGGTCGATCACGCCCTTGAGCACGTCGTTGACCTCGTAGGCGAGGGCGGGCGGGACGCGCGCCTCGCCGGCCGGCGTGTTCTCGAACAGCATCTGCCCGTGACGGACGACCTTGGTGACGAAGTTCGGCTTCTGGTACACGCCCATGTTGGCGAAGGTGGCGTAGGCGGCGGCCATGTCGACCGGGTAGACGTTGGCCGAGCCGAGCGCGATCGAGGGCGCGTTCTCCTGCTCGTGGTCCACGCGGACCCCCAGGCGGCGGGCCATGTCCACCACCTTCTTGGGGCAGAGCTGCTCCATCAGCCGCCCGAACACGCCGTTGACCGAAAGCCAGGTGGCGACCCGCACCGGGAGCAGGCCGCCACCCTTGCCCTCGTAGTTGTTGACCTTCCACGGTGCGCCGCAGACCATCCGGGCGGGCCAGCCGCTGGTCTCCCACACCGAGTCGGGCGAGATGCCGTTCTCGAGCGCGGAGGCGAGCACGAACGGCTTGAACGCCGACCCGGCCTGGCGGTGGCCCTGCAGGGCGAGGTTGAAGCGGCCGTGGACGCGGTCGCGGCCGCCCACGACCGCCCGCACCGCGCCGGTCGAGGGGATCATCGCGACCAGGGCGACGTCGGGCCCGCCCGGCGGGCCCTTCTCCCTGACCGCCCGCTCGGCGTCCTGCTGGATCTTGGGGTTCAGCGTGGTGAAGACGCGCAGGCCGCCCTCGTAGAGCTTCTTCTCGCGCTCCTCCCGGCTGCGGCCGAGCCGCGGGTCCTCGAGGAGCTGCTGCTTGACCCCGTCCATGAACCAGCGGTACCGGCCGTTAGGCAGCGGCTTGCGCTTCTGCACCCCGAGCGGCTGCCGGCGGGCCCGCTCGGCCTGGTCGGCCGGGACCAGGCTGAGCTCCACCATGCGGTCGAGCACGGTGTTGCGCAGGCGCAGGGCCTCCTGGGGGCTCGAGCGCGGGTTGCCGGTCTCGGGCGAGCGGATGATGCCGGCCAGGGTGGCCGCCTGGGCGAGCGAGAGCTGGCCGACCCGCCTGAAGAAGTAGCCCCGGCTGGCCGCCTCGATGCCGTAGTAGCCGCCGCCGAAGTAGACCCGGTTCAGGTACTGCTCGAGGATCTTCGGCTTGCTCGTGCGGCGCTCCAGCTCCGCGGCGAGCGCGGCCTCCCTGACCTTGCGGGCCAGCGACTGTTCCTTGAGCTGGGGGT
Organism: Actinomycetes bacterium; assembly: GCA_036000965.1. Lineage (NCBI taxonomy): Bacteria > Bacillati > Actinomycetota > Actinomycetes > Actinomycetes bacterium. Next base: position 23,576 of record DASYUT010000302.1, on the reverse strand, counting down.
AGGCGTTGCGCACGAGCTGCTGGGTGATCGTGCTGCCGCCCTGGGCTCGCGCCCCCTCGGCGATGTCGGTGAACAGCGCCCGCAGGATGCCGCGCTGGTCGACGCCGTGGTGGTCGTAGAAGCGGGCGTCCTCGGCGGCCACGACCGCGTTCTGCACCATCACCGGGACCGCGGCGAGGGGCACCACGATGCGGTCCTGCTCGGACTTGAGGACCTCGATGAGCTTGCCGTTGACGTCGTAGACCTCGGTCCGCTCCGGCTGGTCGAGGGGACGGAGGTCGGCCAGGTCGGGCAGGCCCTTGCCGGCCGCCTTGACCGAGCCGGCCATGACCACCCCGGTGGGCAGCGCGGTGAGCACGCCGATGACCAGGGCGAGGACGCAGGCGGCGGCGATCGGGCGGACGAGCCCGAGCCAGGGCCGGCGAGCCCGGTTGGGCGGCGCGGCCACGGCCACGACCAGAGGCGCGAGCCAGCGGGCGGTCCATCGCCCGAAGCGGCGCACCCTCCAGGCCACTGCGCCGGCGGTGCCGCTCACGGCCGCCAGCACCGGGTCGCGGGGCCGCGGGGCCGCCCCGTTGCGTTCCGGCCCCCCGGACCCGGCCCCGAGTCGGACGGTCTCCCGCCCGAGTCGGACGGTCTCCCGCTCCGCGTCCGCGTGCGGGCGCGCCGTGGCGTCGTCCTGGCCGGCGGCCGGCCAGGACGACGTCCACGCGGCGGGATCATCGCCGGCTCGCTCGCGGGCCGCCTCCCGGTCCGGCGTCCACGCGGCGGCGTCGTCACCGCGTCGGCGGTGGCTGGCCGGATCCTCCGGCTCGGACGGCGCCCACCAGTACCCCGCACCGCCGGGCGGGCCGGCGCGGCCCGGCTCGCCGCCGCGTGGACGCCGGGAACCTGCGTCTGACTCGCCGTCGCCCTGCGGACGCGGGGGACCTGCGTCCGGCTCGCCGTCGCCTGGGGCGCCGGGACCATCCATGGCTTCTCTCCATCCCGATCCGTCATGTTCGTGCCTGCCTGGCCGCCCGGCATCCAGACCACCGGCCATCCAGACGCCGTGGACGGCTCCGGCCGACGCGCCTCCGGCGGCGACCGTGTGCCGCCCGCCGAGACCGGCCACGGTCGCGACCTGGCGGGCACTGGCCGTCCGCCGGGAGCTCGCGGCGCGCCGGGACCTGGCGGCCCGCCGGGCACCGGCGACCCGCCCCCGGCGCGGTCGGACCGTGCGGTCGCGGGTGACCCGGGCCGCGACCGCCGTCCGGGCCACGGCCAGACGCCGGGCCGAGGCCACCCAGCCCGAGACCAGCCACGACCAGACCAGGTCGGCGCCTCTCGCGATCGCCGCGGCCACCCAGACGACGAAGTCGACGACTGCCTCGACGGCGAGGACGACTGCCAGCCTAGCGGAGCTGAACGCCGCCCGGAGCGACGCGCCCAGCTCGGCGTCAGCGGTGGCGAGGTCCCGCTGGGCACGGTCGGCGGCCCGGCGACTCGCCTCGAGCTCGGGCACGGGCAGGTCGACCAGCCCAGTCGCCCAGGCGCCGAGCTGGGCGTCCACGGTCTTCAGGCGCCGGCGGGCCAGGCGGTGGGCCACCGCCGCGGCAACGGCGTCGGGTGCCCGGAGCGCGCGCTCGGCAGCGGCCGGGCCGGAGCGCACGCTCCGGCGCGACGGGTCGCGCCTGGACGGGTCGCGCCTGTAGGACGCGCGAGACCCGGCCGGGTCCGCCCGACCGGCCGGGTCCGCCAGCATGGCCGGGTCCGCCCGACCGGCCGGGCCGGGCCGCACGGCCGGACCGGACGGCACGGCCGGGCCGGGGGCAAGGGCATGCCGGCCGTCCAGCTCGGTCTCGACCACGCGCCGCCTGGCCAGGGGCTCGACCAGGAAGGAGGGGGCCAGCTCGTCGGGCAGGTACGCGGCGACGGCCGCGCCCAGTGCGACCCGGGCGGCCCGCAGCCGCGACCGGCGCCCCGGCCTGCCGGCAAGCAGCCGGACCCAGCAGCCGCCTGCGTGCAAGGAGGACCTGGCCGCCCCGGAGACCGTGGGGTGGGTGGCGCTGCGCCGCGGCGGTCCTCCTGCGTCGGGCATCGAACGGCTACCCCTTGCGCTTGGCGACCTCGTCGGTCAGCCGGGGGACGACCTTGAACAGGTCGCCCACCACGCCGAAGTCGGAGATGGCGAAGATCGGCGCGTCGCCGTCCTTGTTCACGGCGACGATGGTCTTGGAGGTCTGCATCCCGGCCCGGTGCTGGATGGCCCCTGAGATGCCGACGGCGACGTAGAGCTGCGGGGAGACCGTCTTGCCGGTCTGGCCGACCTGGTGCTGGTGAGGGTACCAGCCGGCGTCGACCGCGGCCCGGCTGGCCCCGACCGCCGCCCCGAGCGCGTCGGCCAGCGCCTCGACCAGCGCGAAGTTGGACGGGTCCTGGAGGCCGCGCCCGCCCGAGACGATGATCTCGGCCTCGGCGACGTCGGGACGCCCGCCACGCTCGGACACGACGTGGTCGGTGACGCGGCCGTCGGCCGCTCCGGCCGTGGTCCGCGCCCCCAGGTCGACCACCTCGGGGGCGCCGCCGCCCTGCTCGGCCACTGGGAACGAGTTCGGCTTGACCACCAGGACCGGGGTGCCGGTCCTGACGCGGGACCGGACCACCGTGGCCCCGCCGAACACGACCTGGGTGGCGACGAGATCGGCGTCGACGTCCACCACGTCGGCGAGCACGCCCCACCCCTTGCGGGCGCCGAGACGGGCGGCCACGTCCTTGCCGGTCGGGCTGGAAGCGACCAGGACCGCGGCCGGCTGGGCACGCTCGACGGCCGCCTCGAGCGCGTCGACCACGGGGAGCGCGAGCATGTTCGTCCAGCCCTCCCCGGTGGCCGCGTAGACGGTTGCCGCGCCGTGGGCGCCGAGTGCGTCGGCCGCCCCTTCGGCGCCCTGGCCGACCAGCACGGCGGCCGGCTCGCCCAGGTCGCGGGCCTTGGCCAGCATCTCGTAGGTGACCTTCTTGGGAGAGCCCGCCTCGTGTTCAACGAGGACCAGAACCGTTGCCATCTCCTGACGCCTCCTCGCGGGCCGGCCGTTGTGACCAGGGACCGCTCCCGACCCGGGCCGGATCGGGTCTCATCAGACCGGGGTCTCAGATGAACTTGTTGGCGGCGAGGAAGCCGGCCAGCTCGAGGGCTGCCGAGCCGTCGCCGGGGTCCTTGACCACCTGGCCGGCCTGCTTCGGGGGCCGGGGCGCGAAGTCGACCACCTCGGTGGTGGCGCCGGCCGCACCCACCTCCTGGGGGTCGATGCCGAGATCGGCCAGGGTGAGGTCGGTGACCGGGCGGGACTTGGCCGCCATGATGCCCTTGAACGAGGGGTAGCGCGGCTCGTTGATGCCCTTGACCACGCTGACCACGGCCGGGCCCTCGGCCTCGACCACGTCGTAGCCGGTGTCGGTCTCGCGGTGGATGCGGACGGTCTGGCCGTCCACCTCGAGCTTCTTCGCGCCGGTGAGGCCGGGCCAGCCCAGGTACTCGGCCAGCGCGCTCGGCACCAGCGAGGTGCGCGCGTCGGTGGACTCCGAGCCGGTGATGACGATGTCGGGCTCGACGGTGCGGACGGCGGCGGCGAGGACCCTGGCCGTGTTGAACGCGCAGGACCCATGCAACGCGTCGTCGTGGACGTGCACGGCGGCGTCCGGCCCCATAGACAGTGCCTTGGTGCGCACGGTCGACAGGGCAGCCTCGGGACCCATGCAGAGCACCACGACCTCGCCCCCGACCGCCTCCTTGAGCCGCAGCGCCTCCTCGACGGCATACTCGTCGACTGGGTTCAGGATCGTCTCGACCGACTCGCGGTCGAGCGTCTTGTCGGCCGGGTCCAGCCGCTTCTCAGCGGCCGTGTCCGGCACGCGCTTGACGGTGACCAGGATCTTCACGTGCTCGACCTCCGAAACAGTGGTGTGCGGTCCGGCGGCCGGACCGCAGGTCCCAGGCCGAGGGAGCGGTCCGGGGACCGACGGGGCCAGGACCGGCCCCCAATGATGCCGCAAATCGGCGAGCGGCGTTCGCGCTGCCGCCTCATGACGGCTCCAGAGCTGCCGAAGAGACGGCGGACAGGTAGCGACGATAGGACCCGCTGCACGGTAGCTGGCCATGCAGACACCGCCGACCTGCGGAAGTCCCTTGTGGCGAGACCGCCGTACCGCGCAGGCGGCCCTGACTCACGGACGGTGGTGCGATGCGCTGGTACCGGTCCCCTTCCAGGCTGACGCTGGCTACTGCGACGCTGCTGGCCGTCCTGGTCCTGCCTGGCGCGGCTGGCGGGGAGTCGGCCGCGAGCTGCCTCGCGCAGCTCAACGCGGTCAGGCACCGGGTCGGAAGCCCGCCGGTCCGCTCCCTTACCGTTCCGGGCAGGGGCCAGCCGCTGGCCACGGCGGCCCGCAACCACGCGGCCTACCGGGCCGCCGCCGACGCCCGGGGCCTGCGCGACCTGAGCGCGCACCACGAGACCAGGGGGCGGCCCGGCTACACCGGGCGGCTTCCCTGGGACCGAACCAGGGCGGCCGGGCTACCCTCGAGCTCCTGGCTCGCCCAGGCCGAGGACGTCATCACCGGCGTGGACGCGCGCGCGCTGGCCGGCGTGTGGGCCTGGACCGACGCTCCCTACCACCGCTTCCCGCTGCTCGACCCCAACATGACCAGGGCCGGCTGCGCCTCGGCGTCCAAGACCGCCAGCTCGGCGGCGCTGGGCAGGCACACGTGGTCGGCGGAGGTGCTCGACATGGCGTGGCCGCGCCAGCGTCAGGTGACGCGGATCGTCGCCTACCCGGCGGACAACCAGGTCAGGGTGCCGACCTCGTTCGACCGCAGGCTCGAGGCGCCGAGGCCGTTCTCTAAGGCGACCACGCCGAAGGTCGGCTACGTGGCGACGCTGCAGGCCAGCGGCTGGGAGGCGATGAAGGTGTCCCGGATGACGCTGTCCAGGAACGGCAGACCCGTCCCGGCCTACCTGGGCGTGCGCTACGCAGGTCCTGGCCTGGGCGGCTGGGTCGACCGCAACCTGCCCGGCAACGCGGCCATGCTGGCGGCCAGGGCCCCCCTGGCGCCCCGCACCCGCTACCGGGTGACGATGAGCGGGCACGTGCGGGCGGCCCCGGCCGCGCCCTGGCGCCCGTTCGGGCGGACCTGGGCGTTCACCACCGTGTGACCGACCCCCCACGGAGGCTGGGCGTGCATCACCGTGTGATCTACCTCCCCGGGGAGGCTGGCGTTCACCACCGTGTGACCTTCCCCGGGTAGGCTGGGCGCTCTCCTGGCCGGTCCGTGCCAGGCCGTCCCACCCCGCCGAGGTCGATCCCACGTGAGCCAATCCCCGCCGCGGTGGCACTGGTCCCCCGGTGCCGATCCCATCCCTCCCGCACTCCCGATGGCGCCTGGGGAGCTGCGCCAGGACCCGCTTAGCGGGCGCTGGGCCGCGATCACCGCCGGTCGGGCGGCCAGGCCCGAGGCGTTCCTCCGCGAGGAGGGCCCGCGCCGAGGGCCGCTGGGCTGCCCGTTCTGCCCAGGCAACGAGCACATGACCCCGCCCGAGGTGTGGGCCGACCGGGACGGCGCCGTGGCCGCCGGCATCGCAGCACCTCCAGAGGGTCGGCGTGGGCGGCTGAAGGACGGCGCCGCCGACGGCCCGGGCTGGCGGGTGCGGGTGGTGCCGAACAAGTTCCCCGCCTTCGCCGGGCTGGCCGGAGCACCGCCCGAGGCCTGGGGCGGACCGGGCGGGCTGTACCGGGCCGCGCCGACCGCGGGCGCCCACGAGGTGATCATCCACAACCCCGACCACGACGCCACCCTGGCCGACCTGGACGAGTCCGACGCGGCCCGGGTGACCTTGGCCTGGCGGCTGCGGCTGGCGGCCCGGCACGACGAGGAGCTGGGCGCCGCCGTCGTGATCGTGAACCAGGGCCGGCTGTCCGGCGCCTCCCTGGAGCACCCGCACAGCCAGATGTTCGCGACCGTCGCCCGGCCTGCGCTCGTCCAGGCCGAGCTGGAGCGGCTTGGCCGGGTCGACTGCGCCGCCTGCGCGATCCTCAACAAGGAGCGCGGCGGCGAGCGGATCGTGGCCGACGCGGCCGGCCTGGTGACGCTCTGCCCGTGGGCCTCTGCCTCGCCGTTCGAGGCGCTGATCCTGCCCGACCAGCACCTGCCCCGCCTCCACGACCCGGGTCCCGGCGACCTCGCGCTCGCCCGCGCCCTCGGCGGCCTGCTGCGCGGGCTCGACGCCGCCGTGGGCGCCCGGGCCCCCTACAACCTGGTGCTGCACTCGGCACCGCCCGGGACCGACGACTTCCACTGGCACCTGCACCTGCTGCCGCGGCTCACCACCTACGGCGGCTTCGAGCTGGCCACCGGCATCGTCATCAACGTCGTCGACCCCGACCAGGCCGCCGCGGCCCTACGCTCGGGCTGAGCGCGGTCAGGAGATCCGGGGGCCGCCGCTTCGCTGCTCGAAGCCCCCAGACCCCGCTCAGCGGCTCTTGAAGGCTGCCTTGCCCGGTCCCTTGGCCGCGAACGAGGCCAGGCCCTCCTGCGCGTCCTCGGTCGCGAACAGCGCCTGGAACGCGTGCCGCTCGAGCAGTAGCCCGGCGTCGATGCCGACGTCCAGCCCGCCGTCGATCGCCTGCTTGGCCGCGCGCAGCGCCACCCCCGGGCCCTTGGCGTAGCGGGCCGCTGCCTCCACCGCCTTCGCGTAGACCTGGTCGTCCGGGTGGACCTCGTCGACCAGCCCGATCGCGTGGCTGTCGGCCGCCGACCAGAACCGCCCCGAGTAGACCATCGCCTTGGCGCGGGCCGGACCGACCAGGCGGGGCAGCCGCTGGGTGCCGCCGCCGCCCGGGATGATGCCGAGCAGGATCTCGGGCTGGCCGAACTGAGCGCTCTCGCCTGCGAAGCGGAAGTCGGCGGTCAGGGCCAGCTCGCAGCCTCCGCCCAGCGCGTAGCCGTTGACCGCGGCGATCACGACCTTGGGGATGCGCGCGAGCGCCGTGAACGCGCCCTGCAGCTCGGCGGTGCGGGCGGAGATCTCCGCGAAGCTGCGGCCCGCCATCTCCTTGATGTCGGCACCGGCGGCGAACACCTTCTCCCCGCCCCAGAGGACCACGGCGCCGACCCGCTCGTCGGCCGACGCCTGCCCGGCCGCCTCCCCCAGCTCCTCCTGGACCTGGCTGTTCAGGGCATTCACCGGAGGCCGGTCGAGGCGGATCGTCCCCACCCGGCTGTCCTCGTCGACCTCGAGCCGCACGAACTCGCCCACCGCGTCCTCCCGCGTCCGATCAAAGGGGCACGAACGGGCCGGATTTTGACATCCTCTCCCGCCTGAACTGAAGGCCGGGACACTCTCGCCGAATCGTGGTGGCTATCCGCACCGGGATCCCTGGGCGGCCCTCAAGTCGCCTGGCATCCCACCCGATCGTATGGGCGGCTGGTCTCGCCGCTGCGAGAGTTGCGGCGGGAAACGGCCGGTTCTGGTTAAACTGTCCCCGGCCGGGTTGCCGGGCGGTCACAGCGTGGGGCCGTCCGGAGTAGCTCGGTCGATTCACGCCACAGGCAGCGCATCGCTCGAGGAGCCAGCATTGATCAAGCAGGTCCCCACCAAGGGCAGCAAGGACGACGTCAAGGTCCAGTTCATCCTTCCCAGCGAGTCCATGCCAGGCAAGGTGTCGGTGGTCGGCGACTTCAACGGCTGGGACCCGGGCGCCCACCCGCTGCGCAAGCGCAGCAACGGCACCCGCAGCGTGTCGGTGTCGCTGCCGGCCGGCCGCAGGTACGCCTTCCGCTACCTGGGCGAGGACGGCCAGTGGCTCGACGACGAGCAGGCCCACGGGTTCGAGCCCAACGGCGTCGGCGGCATCAACGGCATCGTCAACACCTGAGGCTGGTCGCTCGCGGAGGGGGCGGGCCGGGCCCTCCCTGCTGCACCCCACACGGGCTCCCCGCAGCACATCCCACACGGGCTCCCTGCAGCACATCCCGCACGGGCACCCTGCAGCACATCCCGCACGGGCACCCTGCAGCGCCATACAGGCGTGTCCGCGTTCAGGGCCGCGGGCCGCCGGTCCGGGTGACGGTGGTGGCGGCCCGGCTGCGGCGCAGCCGGGTGGCCAGCGGTCCCTGGCCGAGGTGGCCCAGCCACTCGGCTCCCTGCCGGAGCCGGCGGCTCGTGGCCGACGGGCCCTTCTTGGCCTCCGTGCGCCTGGCCGCCTCCTCGAGCGCCCAGGCTGCGACCGGTATCCCGACCACGAGGATCGCCAGCTGGCCGATGCGCCGCTTCATGCTTCGCCTCATCGTAGGTTCCTCTCCTCTCACCGTGCGGGCTTGCCGTACGGGTCCGACGAGCAGTCTGCCTTCCCGGAGCAGCGACTGCACTAACCATGGCCGGTCCACGGAAGGGACCGCCACAGCGCTCGGCCGCGTGCTCGCAGGACTCGCTGCCCTGCGCGCCCGGCCGGGCCTGGTCGCCCATCATCGGCCGGGCGGCGACGACGGCTCGGCCGTGGTCTGGCGACGCTGCGGTCTGCCCGAAAGCCTGCCCGGTATGCCGGCAGGTCGAACCGGGGCGGCTCGGTATGCCGGCAAGGTCGGAACCGGGGCGGCTTGGTATGCCGGCAGGGTCAGAACCGGGGCGGCTCGGTGTAGTCGCCCCAGACCTGCCTGAGGGCCTCGGTCATCTCACCGACGGTCACCTCGGCCCGGGCGCCCTCGACCAGCCGTGGGATCAGGTTCTCGTCCCCGGTCGCCGCGGTCCTGAGCTGGTCGAGGGCGGCGTCCACGGCGGCCGGGTCGCGCGCGGACCGGCGCCTGGCCAGCTGGGCGTTCTGCTCGCGCTCGACCTCGGCCGAGATGCGCAGGATCTCGAGCGGCTGGTCGTCGTCGGTAACGTGCCGGTTCACCCCGACGATGACCTTCTCGCCCTTCTCCAGCTGCTGCTGGTAGGCGAAGGCGGCGTCGGCCATCTGCTGCTGGAACCAGCCCTGGTCGATGCCGGCCAGCACGCCGTCGAGCATCGAGCCGTCGCCGAACCGGTCGATCCGGTCGAAGATCTCCTCGGAGCGCTGCTCCATGAGGTCGGTCATGTGCTCGACGTACCAGGAGCCGCCGAGCGGGTCGATCACGCTCGCCGCCCCGGTCTCCTCGGCGATCACCTGCTGGGTGCGAAGCGCGATGGCGGCGGCCCGCTCGGTGGGCAGCGCGAAGACCTCGTCGAGCGCGTTGGTGTGCAGCGACTGGGTGCCTCCGAACACCGCCGAGAGCGCCTCGAGCGCGGTTCGCACGACGTTGTTGTCGGGCTGCTGGGCGGTCAGCGACACCCCGGCGGTCTGGGTGTGGAACTTGAGCTGCAGCGCCCGCTCGTCGGTGACGCCGTAGCGGTCGCGGAGCCAGCGAGCCCAGATGCGGCGGGCGGCCCGGAACTTGCCGACCTCCTCGAAGAAGTCGATGTGGGCGTCGAAGAAGAACGAGAGCTGCCGGGCGACGGTGTCCACGTCCAGCCCGCGGCGCTTGGCCAGCTCGAGGTAGGCGAAGCCGTCGGCGAGGGTGAAGGCCAGCTCCTGGGCGGCGGTCGAGCCCGCCTCGCGGATGTGGTAGCCCGAGACCGAGATCGGGTGGTACTTGGGCACCTCGGCGGCGCAGAACTCGAGCAGGTCGCCGATGAGACGCAGGTGCGGCTCGGGCGGGAACAGCCACTCCTTCTGGGCGATGTACTCCTTGAAGATGTCGGTCTGCAGGGTGCCGTCGAGCTTGGCGACCGCCGCCCCCTGGCGCTCGGCTGCGACCAGGTACATCGCGAACAGCATCGGCGCCGGCCCGGAGATCGTCATCGAGGTGGTGAGCTGGTCGAGGGGCAGCCCGTCGAACAGGACCTCCATGTCGGCCACCGAGTCGATCGCCACCCCGCAGTGGCCTACCTCCCCCACAGAGCGCGGGTCGTCGGAGTCGCGGCCCATCAGCGTCGGCATGTCGAAGGCGACCGACAGGCCGCCCCCGCCCTGGGCGATCAGGTAGCGGTAGCGGGCGTTGGTCTCCCGGGCGTTGCCGAAGCCGGAGAACTGCCGGATCGTCCAGAGCCGGCCCCGGTACATGGTCGGGTAGACGCCCCGGGTGTAGGGGTACTGGCCGGGGACGCCGATCGTGGCGGCCTCGTCCCGGTCCGGGTGGTCCAGCGAGGTGTACAGGGGCGCCTGCTGCTCGCCGGACAGGCTGGTGAAGTCGGCTTCGCGTTCGCCCGCGGCGGCGTACCGCTCCTGCCAGCGGGCTCGCAGGTCATCGAGCCGGCTCGTGTCCTTCTCGCTCATCAGGTCCTCCCTCGTGGCACCCGGGCGCCGTGCCGGGATCCAGGGTAGCCCGGGTGCCCACCACATGGATCTGGCCGCGCCCTTGTATCTGGCCGCGCCCTTGTATCTGGCCGCGCGCTCGGTGCTCTCCATACCAGGCGGACCTGGCCGGATGACCGCCACCCCGGCCAGGTCCTGCCAGCCAATCCCCACCCCGCCCCACCCGGTCAGGCGGTCAGCTCGCGCTCGAGCGGCGTCCGGAAGCGTGGCGTCACCCGGACCTCCCCGAGCCACGCGCGCAGCCGTTCGGCCTCCGCCTCAACCGCCGCGACCGCGTCGACGCCCACGTCCTCGAGCAGCCGGAACGCGACCTCGCCATCCTTCCGCTGGGCCCAGCCGCCGACGATCCGGCCGACCCGCCTCACTGCACCTGCCATCGTCGTCCTTCCATCCGGATATCCAGGAGGCCGCCCAGGGCTGCGACCGCTCGGGCTCTCGTCCGGCCTGATGGTAGCGGCCCTCACATGCCCGGCCAGCCGGCGTGGTCCTCGGCAGTCGGGACGCCGACCAGGCTCAGGTCGGCGGCGAGCCGACCTCATGGGAGGCTGAAAATCACAAGTCGATCTAAACACTTGAACGCCTTGAACCAGTTAGGATGGCCTGACCGCCTGCGAGGCGATCGCGGCGACCGCACCAAGGAGGAGGCAGCGGGATGCATCTGACCGGCCGGCTCAGCCGGTGGCGGGCACGCCCGGCGACCACGGCGGAGGAGGCACCGCATCGACGCGGTGCCGCGCCGGCGGCCACGGACGAGGCACCGCGTCGACGCGTGACAGTGCCGGAGGAGAAGGCACCGCGTCGACGCGGTGCGGTGGCGGCGGCGGTGGCGCTCGCCTACGTCCTGCTGTACCTGGCCGCCGCGCTCGGCAGCCGCGCGCTCGGAGGGCCGGCCTGGTCGGTACTGCCCGGTCTGACCGTCGCCCTGCTCGTGCTGCTCGGCCTTCGCTGGACGGCGCTGCCGTTGCTGGCCGGGCTGGCCGCCGCGGCCCTGGTCTCCGCCGCAGACCTGGTTCCCGCCGCAGACCTGGTCCCCGCCGTGACTCCGACGGCGCTCCCGGAGCTGGCGCTCTCGGCCGTCGCTGCGACTCCGACGGTGCTCGCGGAGCTGGCGCTCGGCGCGGTCGCTGCCGCGCTGGTCTGGACGGGGGCGGCGGCCGTGCTGTCCCGCCCCCTCCGGCTCGACCCGGCCCTGCGGCGGCCCCGCGACGTCGGCTGGTTCCTGCTCGTGGCAGTCGGTGCGGCTCCGCTGGCCGCGGCGGCGGTGCGGGCCGCGCTGACGGTCGTGACCGGCGACATGGCCTGGCCGGCCGCGTCCGCGGCCATCCGCGGCTGGTGGATGGCTGACGCCATCGGCGTGGTCGCAGTGGCCCCGATCCTCATGGTCCTGCTGGCCGACCGCGTCCACCCGCCAGCGCCCGCCAAGGCGGTCTGGCGTCCGAGGCTCCGCCGGTCGGAGACCGCCGCCCAGGCGCTGGCGGTCATGGCCACCTCGTTGCTCGCCCTGCTCGTCCCCGCCGCGCAGCGCCCGCCGCAGCTCTACGTCTGCTTCGTCCCCCTCATCTGGGTCGCGGCCCGGCGGGGCGTTCCCGGCGCGGCGGCCGGGACGGCCGCCGTCAGCGCGCTCGCGGTCGCCGTGCTGGAGCTGCGCCGGCCAGCCGAGGCGGCGCTCACCCAGCTCGAGTCCTTCATGATGGTCGCCGCCGTCTCCAGCCTCTACATCGGTGCGCTGGCCGGCGAGCGCGCCACCTCGCAGCACCGGCAGCGCCAGCTCTCGGCAATCCTCGACGCGGCCCCGGACTGCGTGGCCACCGTGGACCGGGCCGGCCGCCTGCTCTACCTCAATGTGGCTGGACGCCGCCTGCTCCACCTGGCCGAGGATGCGCCGGTGACCGGCCGGCTCCTGCGCGACCTGCTCCCCCAGCTCGCGGCCAGGCTGGCAGCCCAGGCCGACCTCGGGCCCGACCTGTGGCAGGGGGCGACGACCATGGCTGCGGCCTATGGCCACCGGGTCCCCCTCGAGCACGTGGCCGTGGCGCATCTCGCCGCCGACGGCCGCGCCGAGGCGGTGTCGGCCATCACCAGGGACGTGAGTCAGGAGCAGCGCACCGCCTCGAGGCTGGCTCGTTCCGAGGAGCAGCTCGACGAGCACCGGCTCCACCTCAGCGCGGTCATGGCCAACGTGCCGATTGCGCTGGTGGTCGCGGGGGTGGACGGCACCTGCCTCCGGGCCCGGGGCCGGGCGCTGGAGCGGCTCGGGCCGTCCCGGCCGACTCAGGGGCGGTCGCTGTTCCATGCCTTCGAGGGCAACGACCAGCTCGTCGGCGACCTGTGCCAGGCCGCCGCCGGCAGCGCGGTCTCGTCGAGCACCACGCTCGGCGACACCGTGCTGGAGACTCACTTCCGGCCCGTGGTGGGCCGCAACGGCAGGGTCAAGCACGTGATCGGGCTGCTCAGCGACGTGACCGACCGGGTGAGGGCCGAGGCGATCTGCGACGACCTCCTGGCCCAGCTCGACGCCAGGGACGCCCAGTGGCGCGACCTGGACAGCGCCCTGCGGGCCGACGCCGCCCAGACCCTGGCGGCCTGGCTCCGGCACCTCGAGATCCTCGAGGAGCAGCTCGACAGCGGCCGGCCGGTGACCGCCCTGGCCCCGGTCAAGCAGACCCTCGAGCAGGTCCTGGACACCGGTACCCTGCCCGGTCTGGGCGCGCCCGCCACCGGTGACGCCCCGGCCGAGCTGCTGGACCCGGCCGAGCCCGAGGGGCAAGCCACCGTGGCCGCCGACGCGGCGGACGCCGGCCGGGAGCCCATGACAGTGACCGTGGTCCCCAACCGGGACCCGGACGCCAAGAGCTTCAGGCCCCCCGATGGCAGCAGGAACATCGAAGGCGCCAGGGACGCGAGCCTGGACGGGCGCCGGCCCGGTCCCGGCGAGGACGGCGAGCCTTCGGCCGACGAGGGCACGCGGACGCTGGTCCTCGCGGTACGGGACGCCCCGGGCCGACCAGCCGCACCCGCTCCGGCCAGCGCTCGGACGGGCAGGCAGCTCGAACGCCGTCCCGGGCGCGCCCTGCCCCCCACCGCCCGCCCCGACCGCTCCTGAAGCTGGTCCGGCGCCATCCGCCGCTCAGGAGCCCAGCCAACCGCCCCCAGCCAACCACCGCTCAGGAGCCCAGCCAAGCGCCGCTCAGGAGCGCAGGCGCTGCCCCTTGAACACGTTGCTGCGCACCACGACCCCGCTCGAGGTGCGACCGCTCACCTGCATGGTGACGATCTGGTCGTCGGAGAGAGGAAACGTGATCGTGCCGTGGCGGACGGTCCCAAGGATCCTGAGGCTCCGGTCGAGCCTCCCCCCGGTGCCGAAGCGGAGGACCGCCTGGGTCAGGGGCTGCGACGCGTCGAGCCGGATGACGAGCCCGTCGGCGAGCCGGATGGCCACCCTGGCGGTGAGCCTGGGCGGGCCGACCGGGGTTGGCGGTGGGGGCGCCGGGTTGGCGCTGGCGGCCACGGCGGGCGGCGGGGCCGGGCTCGCGGTCGCGGCCGTGGTCTGCGGGGCTGCCGTGGTTGCGGGCAGCGTGGTCGTCGGGACGCTCGTCTCCGGCACGGTCGGGACCGTGGGCGAGGCCGCCTGCGTGGTCGCGGGGGCGGCCCGACCGGCCTCCCGGCGGCCGGCGTCGACCCGCGCGAGGAGGATGCCGCCGGCCACGCCCCCTGCCATCGTGAGCACCGTCAGGAGGGCCACGATGAGGATGGCACGTCTGCTCATGCTGCGAGCTCCAACGCCCGGGGACGGGGGGCGCGACGCGGCAGCGAGACGGGGGACGCCAGCGACGCTGGGAACCGGGCGAGGGCGTAGCCTACCGTACGACGGGCATGCCTTGGTGCACGGCGACGGCCGTTCGGCTACGGCTTGGGCCGTTCAGCTACAGCTTGGCCGTTCAGCTACGACTCGGCCGTTCAGCTACGACTCGCCGCGGACCCGTGCCAGGAGCTGGTCGGCGGCCGAGTACGGCCCCAGCTCGCCGCTGGCCACCTGCTCGGCCAGCTTGTCGAGGGCCTCGCCGCGGCCCAGCTCGCCCAGCTCCTCCCGCAGGTCGGCCAGGGCCAGCTCCTCGACCTCGCGGGCGGCCCGGCGCCGTCGCCGCTCAGCCAGCTCGCCGCTCTCCTCCAGGTGGGCCCGGTGGGCGGCGATGCGCTCGACCAGCTCGTCCACGCCCGAGCGGCGCTCGGCCGCCGTGCGCACGACCGGCACCTGCCACGGCCTGGCCTCGCCCAGGTGGAGCATCTGGCGCAGGTCACGGGCGACCGTGTCGGCCCCGTCCTTGTCGGCCTTGTTGACCACGAAGACGTCGGCCACCTCGAGGATGCCGGCCTTGGCGACCTGGACCGCGTCGCCGAACCCGGGAGCGAGGACGACCAGGGTCGTGTCGGCCAGTCCGGCCACTTCCACCTCGGCCTGGCCCACCCCCACGGTCTCGACCAGCACGACCTCGCAGCCTGCGGCGTCCAGGACCCGGACCGCCTGGGGCGTGGCCCAGGCGAGGCCGCCCAGGTGCCCCCTCGTCGCCATCGAGCGGATGTAGACCCCCTGGTCGAGTGCGTGATGCTGCATCCGCACCCGGTCGCCGAGCAGGGCACCGCCGGTGAACGGCGACGACGGGTCGACGGCAAGCACGCCGACAGTGCGCCCGGCGGCCCGGTAGGCGGCCACCAGGGCGTTGGCCAGGGTGGACTTGCCCACCCCGGGCGAACCGGTGAGCCCGAGCACCATGGCCCGGCCGGTCGAGGGGTTGAGGGCCTCGGCCACCTCCCGGAGCTGGTCCCGGGCGCCGTCCTCGACCAGGGAGATCAGCCGGGCCACGGCTCGCCGGTCCCCGCTCCGCAGCCGCTCCACGAGCGACCCGACGTCACGGCCGGGCCGGGCCGCGACCGGACTGCCGACCCCGACGCTCACCCGTCGACCTGGACGAGCAGGGCGTCGCCCTGGCCACCGCCGCCGCACAGGGCGGCGGCACCCGTCCCGCCGCCCCGCCGTCGCAGCTCAAGGGCGAGGGTCAGCACGAGCCGGGCGCCGCTGGCGCCGATCGGGTGACCGAGCGCGACCGCGCCGCCGTTGACGTTGACGACCGCCTCGGCCACCTCGAGCTCCCGGGTGGAGCGCAGCGCGACCGCGGCGAACGCCTCGTTGATCTCGAGGAGGTCGAGGTCGGCCACGTTCAGACCGCTCCGCCGCAGGGCGTCCCGGATGGCCCGGGACGGCTGCGAGTGCAGCGAGTTGTCCGGCCCGGCCACCGTGCCGTAGCCGACGATCCGGGCCAGCACGGGCAGTCCCTCGGCCCGCGCCCGCTCCCGGGAGGTGACCACCACCGCGGCCGCGCCGTCGGAGAGCTGCGAGGCGTTGCCCGCGGTGATGGTGCCCTCCGGAGCGAACGCCGGCTTCAGCCTTCCCAGCGCCTCCGCGGTCGTCCCGGGGCGGATCCCCTCGTCCTGCTCGACGAGCACGGGGTCGCCCTTGCGCTGGGGCACTGGCACCGGCTCGATCTCCTCGCGGAGGGCGCCCTTGGCGGCGGCCGCGGCCCGCTCGTGGGAGCGGGCGGCCCACTCGTCCTGCTCCGCCCGGCCGATGCCGAGGCGCGCGTTGACCCTGTCGGACAGCCCGCCCATGTGGGCGTCGTCGAAGGCGTCCCACAACCCGTCGTGGATCATCGCGTCGACCAGCTCGGCGTCGCCCATGCGGGCGCCCAGGCGTGCCTTGGGCACGAGGTAGGGGGCGCCCGTCATCGACTCCATGCCCCCGGCCACGAGCAGGCCGGCTTGGCCGAGCTCGACGTACTGGGCGGCAGTTGCGATGGCGTTGAGGCCGGACAGGCAGACCTTGTTGACGGTGAGCGCCGGCACCGTCATCGGGATCCCCGCCTTGACCGCGGCCTGCCTGGCCGTGATCTGGCCCTGCCCGGCCTGGAGCACGTGACCCATGACGACGTGCTCGACGGCGTCGGGCGCGACGCCGGCCCGGGCGAGAGCCGCCGCGATCGCGAGGCCGCCGAGGTCGGCGGCGGCGAACGACGACAGCGCGCCGCCGAACCGGCCGATCGGGGTACGGGCGCCGGCGACGATGACGGGCTCGGTGTGGTCGAACATCTGATCCCCCATGCTCGTTCTCGCTTGGCCGGGCCCGGGTTCCGGGTCCCGGGGTCGCCACGCGCGCGCTCGCCGCGGGGCCCTCGACTGTCCCGAGTCTACCGCCGCCCCGGTCGTGCCCATCGGTTCCACCGCCACGCCAGCCGTGCTCATCGGTTCCACCGCCACGCCAGCCGTGCCCCTCGGTCCCACCGCCGCCCAGTCGTGCCCATTGGGAGGACGGTCTACGCTGGTGCCGTATGACCGAGACGACACGCGAGCCGCCGCGCCCGGCCTCGCTCCCGCGCGGGTGGGCGAGGAGCCCGGCTCCATGAGCCTCGGGTTCGTGCACGCCTGCGAGCAGAACCACCTGAACCTGTCCACGATCGGCGGCGGACGCGTGGTCCAGCTCGAGTCGGGCAAGGTGGTCACCAGCCCGCTCGACCCGTTCCCGGCCTACAACTACGCCTTCGGCGTACGCCGGCGGCTCGACCTGGGCGGCGCGGCCCGAGCCTTCCGGACCGCGGGCCGGGACTACGTCCACGTCCTGGTCTCGCCCTCCTCGCACGCCGGCCTTCGGCAGGAGGTCGAGCGGCTCGGCTTCCGGCTGGAATGGGAGGACGCCGTCCGGCGCACCACCGGCACCGGGGCGGGCACGCCGGGCCTGCTCCCGCTCGGCCCGGGCGACTTCGGCGCCTTCCTCGGCACCTGGAAGGCGGCCTGGGGCGAGCAGCACGAGACCGAGGGCCGGGAGGAGGCGTTCCGGCGCCGGTTCACCGACGGACGCAGCCGCCCGTGGCGGACCGCTGACGGCGCCGGGGTACTGGTGCTGTTCGACTCCGGCCCGACCACCCAGCTCATGCACTTCGGCGTGACCGCCTCGGCGCAGGGGCGCGGGCTCGGCCGGCGCATGCTCGAGCTGGCCCGGGGGGCCGTAACGGCGAGCCGCCCGCTCTGGCTCTCGACCGAGACGGGCGGCCAGGGCGACCGGGCCGCTGCCGCCGCCGGCTGGGAACTGGACCACATGGCCGAGAACTGGAGTCTCGACCTCGACGACCGCAACTCGCCTCCGCCGGAAGACCGCAGCCCACCTCCCCGGGAGACCGCAGCCCACCTCCCCGGGAGACCGCAGCCCACCTCCCCCGAGGACCGCAGCCCACCTCCCCCGAGGACCGCAACCCACCTCCCTGGAACCTGGGACCTGACCCCGGAGCCGGGCCGAAGCGACGAAGGGACCTTTCCGTGCAGCTTGGACGCCTCGATCACGTCGGCATCGCCGTCACCGACCTGGACACCTCGCGTGCGCTCTATGAGCGCGCCTTCGGGCTCGAGGTGGCACACGAGGAGGTGATCGAGGACCAGGGCGTCCACGAGCTGCTGTTCCGGCTCGGCGACGGCTGGCTCCAGCTCGTGGCCCCGCTCGGGCCTGACACGCCGGTCGGGCGGTTCCTGGCCAGGCGGGGCGAGGGGGTGCACCACGTCGGCTACGCGGTCCCGGACGTCGCCCGCGCCATCGACGACCTGTCGGCCGCGGGGCTCGAGGTCGTCGACGCGGCCCCACGGATCGGCTCAGGCGGCACCACGATCGCGTTCGTGCACCCTAAGAGCACCAGAGGGGTGCTGATCGAGCTGGTCGAGGAGGGCAGCGGCCACCGCGGGAAGTGAGCCCGGGTATTCCCGGCTCCGTTGCCGGCGCGCCTGCGTCGCTCCCGGGCGGGAAACACCTTGGCGTGAAGAAAGCGAGGGGGGCAGGGGCCGGTCCTCCCCTGCCCCCCTCGCGCCTGCGGGCTACCCGGTTGGGCTCCTCCCGGATGCCACGACGAGCCGAGCGTACTAGATGCGTCGGGGCGTTGTCATCGCCTGCAAGGTCTCAAATCCATAATGGTGCAAGGGAAATCAAGGAGCACTTCGTTTCAGCGGGGCGGCCGGGCCACGGGTGGGCGCTCCCAGTTCCGCGGCACCGGCGGCGTGGTCAGGCCGAGCGAGCGCAGGAACGCCGAGAGCAGCCCGGCCGTGAACCCCCACACCGCCACGCCGTCCACCCAGAACACCGGGCTGACCAGGCCGGGCGGCACGCCCCGGGCGCGGACCGCTGCGGGCGGCAGCAGGCGCCCGATCGGGACCAGCTCGTGGTTGGCGGGGTCGGCGAGCTGCCGGAGGGTGGGGCGGAGGATCGCCGCCACCTCGTCCGGGTTGGGATGCAGCGGCGCCCGGCCGTCCCACAGGCCCACCACCGGCAGCACGTCGAAGTTCGACACCGAGACGTAGGCGCGGTCCAGGCTGCCGAGGACGCGCACGGCGGCCGGGTCCAGGCCGATCTCCTCCTCGGCCTCGCGCAGGGCGGCCGCGACACCGTCCTCGTCGGCCGGGTCGACGGCGCCGCCGGGCAGGCCGACCTGGCCGGCATGGGTGCGCATGTGCTCGGGTCGGCGCACCAGGACAAGCCCGAGGTCGTCGGCGCCGTCGACCGGGGAGAGGGCGAGCAGCACGGCCGCGGGCACACCGGTCGGATCGCCCGGTGCCACGAAAGGCAGCCGGGCGACCCGCTCGAGCAAGGAGCCGGTCGTCACCAGTCAAGCATACGGGTGTCCTCGCCATCCACCGGCCGCCCCCTATCCACCGGCCGCCCCGCCGTCCACCGGGCCGCCCCACCATCCAACGGGCCGCTCGCCGGGGGATCGGGCGGTTCGACGGCCTGGCGAGGATCGGGCGGTTCGATGGCCTGGCGTCGCAGGCCGTCGCCGCCGTCAGGCGAGCAGGCCGCCGTCCACGACCAGGGCGCTGCCGGTGACGTAGCTGCCCGCATCCGACGCGAGCAGCAGGAGCGGCCCGGCGAGCTCCGACGCCTCGGCCCAGCGCCCGAGCGGCACCTGCGCGGTGACCGCCCTGCTTCGGCCCGGGTCCGACCACAGTTCCCGGGTCAGCTCCGTGCGCACCCAGCCAGGGACCAGGCAGTTGACCCGGATGCCATTCGGCGCCGCCTCGACCGCGAGCGTCCGGGTCAGGGCGAACACCCCGGCCTTGGCGGTGGCGTAGGCGGCCTGGCCGGGCGAGGCCTTGAACCCGGCGACGCTGGCCACGTTGACGATCGACCCGCCCGCCTCCATGCGGGCGAGCGCGGCCCGGCATGTGAGGAAGACCGAGCGCAGGTTGAGCTCCAGGACCCGGTCCCAGCCCGAGGTCCTGGTCTGCCCGACGGGCGCGGCGAACCAGGTGCCGCCGGCCACGTTGACGAGCACGTCGAGCCGCCCGGTGGCCTCCACGGCACGCCCCACGGCCGCCTCCACCGCGTCCTCGACGGTCACGTCGGTCGGAACCGCCACCGCCTGGGGCGCGCCCGCGTCCCGGGCGGCGGCGGCGACCTCCTCCAGCTCGCCGGCGGACCGGGCGGCCAGCACCACCGCCGCCCCGGCCCCGGCCAGGCAGAGCGCCGCGTGCCTGCCGATCCCCCGGCTCGCTCCGGTGACCAGCGCGGTCCTGCCGTCCAGGCCGAAGCCGGCCGGGGGCTCGCCCGGTGGTGCCAACCGGTGCCTCCTTCGCGGCGCGGGATCCGCCCTCGGGAGCGATGCTACGAGACTACGCCCTCGACTCACCGGCGCGAGCCGGGGCGCCGGCCGCCTCGACGTGCTGGTCAAAAACGCCTGGGGACGACGGCAGGCCGCCCGAGCCGTTCCGCATCCCTGCCGTGTGACCACCCGGCAGCAGCTGCGGCAGGCCAGCCCGCTTAAGCGCCGCCGGGGAGCCACGGCTTCGTAAACGCCGCCAGCCACAGGCCGGGCGGGCCAGACCCAGCCGTAGCGCAGCAAGAACTTGCTCAGCCGATGCCGGCCCGCGTCCGGTCGTCGACTCGGCGCGACCACGAACAAGCCTACGCGGTAGGTGGGGCAGCCCAGCCGCTCGCCGATCGTCCGGAGCAGCTCGTCAAGGTCGCGCTGCATCCGCGCGGTCAGGCGCCACTGCATGAGGGGCACCATCCAGCGGCCTCGCGACGCCAGGTTGTGCACGCGGACCCGCAACGCGAAGAACAACTGTCGAAGGGCCGCCGGGCGCCGAACCGGACGATCCAGAGCATCCTCCCGTCGAGCTTGACGCGGCGCGCGGGAGGGGTTTGTCTCTGTGGCCGTACCGATCGCCGACCGAGCGGATCCCGCGAGGACAGCCGATGCCTGAGAACCCAGACACCAACACTGCAGGCACTGAAGGACATCTGACCCGGAGTTCGCTTGATCTCGACGCAATCCTGGCTTCGGGATGGGCGGATCCGGCGCAGTTTCCATTGCAGGAGTACGAGCAGGCAGCGGCGTTCTTCGCTCAGCAGCGCAGACGTGATGCGTGGCTCATGGCGACCCGGCAGCAGGCCGCGGCCAGCATCGAGGCGTGGACCGGACGTGTGCCCCGAGACGTGGGCTCATTCGGGCTGCGGTTGAACCTGGAGACGAGCGACCTGGACCTCGGCATCGGTTATCCGACCGATCGGCGGCAGGCGATCGTCGAGACGCTCATGGCGCATGCAGCGTTCAAGGGGGAGCGCAGAACCCGGTTCGCGACCACGAGGCTCGTGTTCGCCTTCGTCTGCGACGGCATCGACGTGGACCTGAGCGTGCTGACCGAAGAGGACTTCGCCGTCGCCTGCCGGATGCTAGACGAGGTCGACGCCACAATGACCGAGCCCGAGCGGATCGCACACGCCTGGGTCAAGCACCTGCTACGCGAGCTGGGCCGGCTAGACGACTACGCCGCCTGGAAGCTGGTCACCTACGCTCGCTTCTGCCCCGAGTTCCACTGGGTGCCGATCCGGGAGCATGCCCATCCGGTCGGCTGAAGCCCCCGCATCGGTCGTGCGTAGAACGCGACTCGGCGTGTCGGAGCGCTGTACAACCCTCCGTCAGGTGCCGCACGGGTCCGCGGCATTGATCGGTCGCCAGCCGCTGATGGCCGCCCACCGCCGATGCTGGCGGCACAGCAGCTCAGCCTCGGCGGCAGGGAGTGCAGGCGTGACGTGCGCAACGGCCGCGTCCATTCGCTCTTGAAGCTGGCTGATCTTGACGTCCATCATCGCGGTCAGGCGGCTATCCAGCAATCCGGCGTTGGCATGCCGCCGGTCGATGGGGAAATCATCGAGGATGCGCAGCATGTGCCCCAAGACGGCGAAGGCGGCGTCCTTGACCACCACGCGAGCGTCACACACGGCATGACGGGGATGGCCGTCGAGGATCTTCTCCAGTGATTTCAGGGTGTAGTCGAGGGCGAAGTTCCGGTCGACCCACAATTGAGCATGCTGCGAGCAGCGACCGATGCGCCAGTCGGCGAAGTCCGCGTCGATGCGCCCCATCGACGGCCGCGGCGCTCCGGCAAGTCCGGCAGCCTGCACCCGCTTGGTATAGGCGGCGCCGATCAGGCACTCCATGGAGACGAGCAGGTAGGAGATGCTGCTGTAGAACGGCCGCCCGGTGGTGTGGGCGGCGACGAAGTCGTCGTCGCGGACCCCGTCGACAATTGCCTCCACGCTCAATAGATGGCATGTGAGCGGGACCCCCTCCGCTCAGATGCGGCACGCTGGCCGTATCAGATCGCACAGCGGGAGCCAGAGGAGGTCCCGATGGCCATCGTAGGAGGGCTCGACATCCACCGCCGCCAGATCACCTACGACTACCTTGACACCACGACCGGCGAGACCCGCCGCGGGCAGCTCAGCCCCGCCACCCGTCTCGAGCTGCGCGCCTGGCTCGACCAGTTCGACGGACAGCAGGCCAGCTTCGCGTTGGAGGCCACGACCGGCTGGCGGTTCGTCACCGAGGAGCTCCAGCGCGTGGGGATCGGCGCGCACCTGGCCGAGCCGGCCGACACCCACGCGCTGCGGGGCCCCAAGCGGCGCGCCAAGACCGACCGGACCGACGCCCGCCACCTGCGGGAGCTGCTGCGCGCCGGCACGCTGCCCGAGTCATGGCCGCCACCCGCCCACATCGCCGACGCGCGCACCCAGGTCCGGCTGCGCCGTGCGCTGATCGGTGCGCGAACCGGCTGGTACCAACGCATCCACGCGGTGCTGTTCCACCATGGGCTGCCCGACCGCTGCTACCTGCTCACCGCCGACGGGCGGGCGTGGCTGGCCAGCGTCGAGCTGCCCACGGTCGCCCGCGGCGCGGTCGACCTGGCCTTACGGATGATTGACCAGATCGACGCCGAACTCGACGGGTTCGACACCGCGCTGGCCCGCATCGCGCGAGCCCAGCCAGGCTGCAAAGCGCTCATGCGCCGCTACGGGATCGGCTGGCTGACCGCGGTGGCGATCTGGGCCGAGTTCGGCGACGTGCGCCGCTTCGCCAACGCCCGCCAGGCGGTCCGCTTCACCGGCCTGGACATCACCATCTCGGAGTCCGACAGCAAACGCGCCCGCGGTCACCTCGCCCGCCAAGGCTCACCGGTGCTGCGCTGGGCGCTGCACGAGGCGGCCATGTGCGCCGCCCGCCCTGGCTCCCCCGACCACGCCTACTACCTTGCGGTCAAGCAGCGGCTGGGCGGCAAGCGGGCCGCGCTGTCGGTGGCCCGCAAGCTCGCCCGCGAGGCCTACCACACCCTGCGAGCACTCGGCGACCAGGCGCTGGCTCCCGTCGCCGTCGAGCTCCCAACGGCCGCCTGACCGTAGCTGCGGATCGTGGGCTGCGGGCCCACAAATCAACTGATGTGGTGCGGTCGGCTCCCTGATGCTCCTGTCGCCACGCTCGTCGTGGACGGCCTCCATAGAACGAGCGGCCGCACCCGCCACGTGCGGGAACCCGATCACCCATCATGTCGCCGGACCTTGCTGTCCGAGCACCGAGATAAGGCTGGACACCCGCGCCGCGATGCCGCCCCTGCCACCGTCAACCTACCAAGTCCTCAAACGTGATGCCCATGGCGTGACCCACGCTGCTGCTTTGTTGCCCGATCCTGCGACGACCCTCGCCGGCGTCAAGATCGTTCGTCCTCGCTGCGCTGCGGGCGCTCCATCTTGACCCTCGGCTCAGTTCGCCGTGCCTAGCCAGCAACCAAACAGCAGCACACCCTCGGGATTACACGTTGACCGAGAGTCCCGCCACAGATAAGGGGCA
>DASYUT010000301.1 GCA_036000965.1 Actinomycetes bacterium | reverse complement strand
TGGTCCTGCCGCCGGCGACCAGGCCAAGGATGCGCTCCTCCTGCGGCGACAGCCGGGCCAGCTTCTCGTCGCCCAGCAGATGCTTGCCCCTGCGCAGCCGGTCCAGCACCCCCCGGGTCACGGCCGGGTCAAGCAGGCTCTGGCCCGCCCCGACCGTCCGGATGGCACCGACCAGCTCGCCGCCCCGGATCTGCTTGAGCACATACCCGGCCGCGCCCGCCATGACCGAGGCGTACAGCGCCTCGTCATCGGCGAACGAGGTCAGCATCAGGACCTGGGTCTTTGGCCGCGCCGCGCGGATGTCGCGGGTGGCCTCGATGCCCGAGCCGTCGGTCAGGCGCACGTCCATCACGATCACGTCGGGCAGGGCCCGGTCGGCCTCGGCGACCGCCTGGCGCACGCTGGCGGCCTCGGCGCAGACCACGATGTCGTCGGTGGCGGCCAGCAGCGCCTTGATGCCGTCGCGGACCACCTCGTGGTCGTCGACCAGCATCACCCGCAGCGGGGGCGCGTCCATGGGGCCATCCTAGCAGCCGAGACGGGCCCGCAAGCCCTGTCCTGCGGGGCGCGCGCGCCCCACGCGGACCGGGCAGCCCTCGTGCCCAGTATCGTACGTCCCGACGGCAGCCGTTGGAGGAGAGGAAGGGGGCCGATGGGTCGGATGGATGGCGTGACCGCGGAGGACACCGGCGGGCGCCGTGCTGCGCCGCTCCCGCTCGATCGCATCGAGGCGTTCGTGTTCGATGTCGACGGCGTGGTCACCGACACCGCACGGGTACACCAGGCCGCCTGGAAGCGGCTGTTCGACGAGTACCTGCGGGCGCGGAGCGCCCGCCTCGGCGAGCCCTTCCGGCCCTTCGAGGAGGCCGACTACCTTCGCGACGTGGACGGCATCCCCCGCTACGACGGCGTGGCCGGCTTCCTGGCCTCCCGGGGCGTGGACCTGCCCCGCGGCGAGCCGGACGACCCGCCCGACCGCGAGACGGTGTGTGGACTCGGCAACCGCAAGAACGGCTACTTCCTCCAGGAGCTGGCCAAGGACGGCGCGCCGCCATTCCCCTCCACGGTGGCATTCCTGCGGGCGCTGCGGGCCCGCGAGGTACCCGCGGCGGCGGTCTCGTCGAGCCGCAACGCCGCTGCCGTGCTCGATGCTGCTGGTGTGCGCAGCCTGTTCGACGCGCAGGTCGACGGCGTGGAGGCCGCGCGGCTCGGGCTGGCCGGCAAGCCCGACCCCGCGCTGTTCATCGAGGCGGCCCGGCGGCTGGGCGTGGCGCCGGAGCGGGCCGCGGTCGTGGAGGACGCCCTGGCGGGCGTGGAGGCCGGCCACCGGGGTGGCTTCGGCCTGGTCGTCGGCGTGGACCGGGTCGGGCAGGCGGCTGCCCTGGCCGAGCACGGCGCCGACGTGGTTGTCGGCGACCTCGCCGAACTGCACCTGGACGACCTGCCTGACCCGCAGGCCCTGGCCTCGGACGCCTGGACGCTGGCCTACGAGGGGTTCGACCCGGCCACCGAGGGACTGCGGGAGGCGCTGTGCACGCTCGGCAACGGCTACTTCGCCACCCGCGGGGCCGCGCCCGAGGCCCGCGCCGACGGCGTCCACTACCCGGGCACGTACGTCGCCGGCTGCTACAACCGGCTCGTCACCGAGATGGCGGGCCGCGCGGTCGAAAACGAAGATCTGGTCAACGTGCCGAACTGGCTGCCGCTCACCTTCCAGGCCGTCGGCGGCGACTGGTTCGAACCGGGCGCGGCCGACCTGCCCGACTACCGCCAGGAGCTCGACCTGCGCCGGGGCGTGCTCGCCCGGCACCTGCGCGTGCGCGACCGGGAGGGACGGGTGACCCGGGTCACCCAGCGCCGCCTGGTGCACATGGGCGACCCGCACCTGGCCGGGCTGGAGACGACCTTCGTGGCCGAGAACTGGTCGGGACGGCTAGGGGTCCGCTCGGCCCTGGACGGCCGCGTCACCAACGCCGGCGTGGCGCGCTACCGCGAGCTGAACGGCCGGCACCTGGTCCCGGTCGACGCCGGCCAGGACGGCGACGAGACGATCTGGCTGCAGGTCGAGACGACCGCCTCGGGCGTGCGGATCGCGCAGGCGGCCAGGACCCGGGTCCTGGGCGGCGGCCGGCTGCTCGCGACGGAGCGGCGGACGCTCGTGGAACCCGGTTTCGCCGCCCAGGACCTGACGCTGGAAGTCGAGCAGGGCGTGCCGGTCATGGTGGAGAAGATCGTCGCCCTGTTCACCTCCCGGGACCGCGCCATCACCGATGGCGCCCTGGATGCGCGCCAGCGGGTCGCGCGGGCCGGCGGCTTCGCCGAGTTGCTGGAGCGCCACGCGCTGGCGTGGGACCAGCTCTGGCGGCGCTGCCGGCTGGCCATCGACGCCGGCGACGAGACCGCCCGCATCCTCAACCTGCACGTCTTCCACCTGCTGCAGACCATCTCGGAGCACAGCGTCGAGCTCGACGTCGGCGTGCCCGCGCGCGGGTGGCACGGCGAGGCGTATCGGGGGCACGTGTTCTGGGACGAGCTGTTCATCCTCCCCTTCCTTAACCTCCGGTTCCCGGAACTGGCCCGCGCGCTGCTCCGCTACCGCTGGCGGCGCCTTCCCGAGGCGCGCTGGGCGGCACGGGAGGCGGGCTACGCGGGCGCCATGTACCCGTGGCAGAGTGGCAGCAACGGCCGCGAGGAGACCCAGCGGCTGCACCTCAACCCTCGTTCGGGACGCTGGCTGCCCGACCACTCGCATCTGCAGCGGCACGTCAACGTCGCCGTCGCCTACAACGTCTGGCACTACTACCAGGCCACCGGCGACCTCGGGTTCCTGTCCGAGCACGGCGCGGAGATGCTGCTCGAGATCGCCCGGTTCTGGGCGAGCAGCGCGACCTTCGACGACGCGCTGGGCCGCTACCGGGTCCTCGGGGTCATGGGCCCCGACGAGTACCACGACGCCTACCCGGACGCGGACCGGCCTGGGCTGGACGACAACGCCTACACCAACGTCATGGCCGTGTGGGTCCTGCACCGAGCCTTGGACGTGCTCGAGGTGCTGCCCGGGCACCGTCGTGTCGAGCTGGAGGAGCGGCTGGCCCTCCAGCCCGAGGAGATCCGACGCTGGCGGGATGTGACCCGACGGATGCGGGTCGCGTTCCACGACGGCGACATCATCAGCCAGTTCGATGGCTACGACCGGCTCGAGGAGCTGGACTGGGACAGCCTGCGGCGCCGCCACGGAGACATCCGCCGGCTCGACCGGATCCTCGAGGCCGAAGGCGACTCCCCCAACCGCTACAAGGCGTCCAAGCAGGCGGACGTGCTCATGCTGTTCTATCTGCTGTCCGCCGACGAGCTGCGCGAGCTGCTGGGCGGGCTCGGCTACCCGCTCGAGGCCGCCGCGATCCGCCGCAACGTCGACTACTACCTGGCCCGGACCTCGCACGGCTCGACCCTGAGCAGCGTCGTCCACGCCTGGGTGCTGGCCCGGTCGGACCGTTCTCGCTCGTGGCGGTTCTTCACCGAAGCGCTGGCCTCAGACCTCCACGACGTCCAGGACGGCACCACCGCGGAAGGCATCCACCTGGGCGCCATGGCCGGCACGGTCGACCTGGCCCAGCGCTGCTACACGGGCATCGAGATCCGCGGGGACGTGCTGTGGCTGAACCCCAGCCTGCCTGAGGAGCTCAGCGGGCTCGACGCGGACCTCCGCTACCGGGGACATTGGGGGGTCAACCTGCATGTCCTGCTCGACCGCGCCCGGGTACGGGTGCGTCCGTCGGCCGGCGCCCCCATCAAGGTCAGCTTCGGCGACGAGGTCGTCGAGATCCCGCCCGGGGACGCGCGCGAGTTCGCGCTGTAGGCCCCGCTGACCCTTGGGTCCCTGCGGACACGTGGCGCCCGCACGGCTCCCGTTCAGGCCCGAGGGGAGTCGGGCTGGGTCTCGCATGCGGGAACCTCCATCCACTACCACTCGCCCGCTGCCACCTCGCCCCAGACACGCCTGGTCGAGCCCGGACGGGAGGGCTGTGCCGGGCCCCGATGCCCGTTCGCCTGCCGTCCGCGGAGCCCGGCCCAGCGGTCGCGCGCGCGGTGGCGCCCTCTCGTCGCCGGCCCATCTTGCGTGCTTCGGGTCATGAGGAGCCGCAACGCGACGGTGATAACGCACCCACAATCGCTACGCAGAGCGCGGCGAGGCTGAGGACCAGCGACGCTGCCGCGACCCCAGGCCAGTGGCACACGGGCCCTGGAGCCGAGCCAGGCGATCACGGCGACTGCCAAGACAGTCTCCATGTCCCTGCGGGGACGCCGTGCGGACGTGAAAACCGGGCTCATATCAGGCGAAGTCGGTCTGTTTTCCAATCAGGCTGCGCCACGGAAACGACGCTAGCCGATTCGAGCCGGGCGCTGCAGGGCATGCAGGAGCAGCGGCAGCGACCGGTGCAGCTACTGCTGCCAGTAGGGCCAGTCGTGGGCGCCCGCGCGCCCCGCGTCGAACTGGACCGGGATGCCGAGGTGGCGCAGCCGCCCGACGAAGGCGACGCTCTGTGGCTGCAAGGCCCGCTCGATCTGCCGTCCCTGCTCGGTGGTTGCCAGCCCGTCGAGCGGACCGGGCCGGCCGTTGCCGACCGACACGAACAGGTCGACCCCGCTGAGCTTGGGCGCAAGGTCGTAGGGGTTGTGCGCCGCCCAGATGTCGGCGTGCCACCGCGGGTCGCCCCACAGGGCGTGTGGATCCTCGCCGAAGTCGGCCAGCACGTTCTGGACCAGGTGCGGGCCCGCGATCGGGGCGCCCTCGTAGCGGGTGTGGAGCAGCCCGCTGTAGGAGGCCGCCGCCCGGAACATGCCAGGATGGCGGGCCGCGTACGCCATCGCCCCGAGCCCGCCCATCGACAACCCGGCCACGACCCGCCGGTCCCCGGCGCGCCAGTCGCGCTCTAGCAGTTGGCGCAGTTCGGCCAGGTGGAAAGTCTCCCAGCGGGGCGGGCCGCCGCGGCCGCGGTTGTACCAGTCGGAGTAGTAGCCCACCTGTCCGGCCTCGGGCATGACCACCAGCACCTCGGCCAGGCTAGGCAACTGCTCGAGGTCGGTGGAGCGGGTCCAGCTCTGGTAGGTGTCGCAGCACCCGTGCAGCAGCCACAGCACCGGCCAGCGGCGGGCCGGCTCGGCCTCGAAGCCGCGCGGCAGCAGCAGGCGCACCATGGCGCGGCGGCCGAGCGCCGGGGAGTCGATGGTGAGGTCGCGCACTCGCGGGCCGAGCGTTTGGGTGGCGACGACTCGCGCCGGCCGGCCGGCCGGGCCGGCGACTTGGGAAGCGGTGCACGCGGTTAGACCCACCGTCAGGAGAACGACGATGACCGCGGCATGAGCGTGCCGCGGGAGCCGCCAGCGACATGGACAGTGCACAGGCTGCTCCTCTGAAGGGCTACAGCCGTCCAACCCGGTCGACTCGGCCTTTCGCGGACCCGGCGCCGGAAGTGGCCGGCGTTGGCGAAGAACAGCGGCGCGTCGAACCGGTACAGCAGCAGGCCGGGGACGCGGCGGGCGTTGGGATGGCGTTCGACCTCGTGATAGCCCTTCAGCTCGTCCTCGCGGCCGAGCACCGGCCAGGCGACCCGGTCCCGTTCTTCGAAAGACCGGGTCGGCGGCGGGCGTGGCAGAAGGCGGCCGGCTGGTTGGCATGGTGAGCCGCACCCTCACTTTCGGCGCGCGAGCAGCGGGACGGGTGGCGGAGCCTCTTCGACCCGCACGCGGGCGTCCACCACGACCACCCCCCGCCCCTCGGGCAGGACCATCACCGGGTTGCAGTCCATCTCCTTGACCTGTGGGTGCGCTTCGACGAGCGCGCTCACCCGGAGCAGGACCTCCTCGAGCGCCGCCACGTCCGCCCTGGGCGCCCCGCGGTAGCCGTCGAGCAGCGGGAAGGTCGCCAGCGAGCGGACCATCTCGGCCGCGTCGAGATCGGTGAGCGGGGTGATCCGCGCGACCACGTCGCGGAGCAGCTCGACCGTGGTCCCCCCGGCCCCGCAGGCCACGACCGGCCCGAACGAGGCGTCGTGGACGACGCCGACCAGCATCTCCACCCCGCCGCCGACCTGCTGCTGGACCAGGAAGCCCTCGACCTCGTGTCCGGCGGCGGCCACCGCCTCGGCCATCTCCTCGGCCGCCTCGCGCACCTGCCCAGCGCCGGCCAGGCCGAGCCGCACGGCCTGCGCCTCGGTCTTGTGCACCAGCCCGCGCGCGACCGCCTTCAGCGCGACCGCGCCACCCAGCTCCTCGGCGGCCGCCCCCGCCTGCTCGGGCGTCGCCTCGACGCGGCCGGGAACCAGCGGCAGGCCGTAGCAGCCGAGCAGGCGCGCGACCTGGTCCGGGTCCAGCCAGCGCGGACCGTCCCGCAGCGCCGCGGCGAGCAGCGCGGCGGCCTCGTCCTGGCGGATCCCGTCAAGCTCGGGCACCCGCCCCTCGGGCCGGCGCCGCCAGGCGGCGTGCTCGACGGCGCGGATCAGTGCCCGCGCGGCGTCCTCGGGGAAGCGGTAGGACGGGATCCGGACGTCTGGACCGCGCAGCTCGTCCAGCACACCATGGGCCGACATGAACACCGTCAGCAGCGGCACCGGGCCCACCTCGGCCGCCGCGTCGCGGACCGCCCGGGCCACCTCATGCCGGTCGGTGGCCAGCGGCGGGATGAAGATGGCGATGACCGCGTCAACCTCGCCGCTGGCGGCCACGAGCCCGAGCGTGCGCCGGTAGTGCTCGGGCGGGGCCGAGGCGAGCATGTCGACCGGGTTGCCGGTGGCGGCCGCGGGCGGCAGGAATGCCGCCAGCCTCCCGCGCAGCTCCTCGGAGAGCGGGACGACCTCCAGGCCGCCCGCCTCGCAGGTGTCGGCGCACAGGATGCCCGGCCCGCCCGCGTTGGTGACGATGCCGACCCGCCGCCCCGCCGGCAGCGGCTGGTTGGCCAGCAGCGCGGCCACGTCGAACAGCTCGGCCAGGGTGTCGGTGCGGATCACCCCGGCCTGGCGGAACAGCGCGTCCACGGTCGCGTCCGACGAGGCGAGCAGCGCACCGGTATGCGAGGAGGTAGCCCGCGTGCCAGCCGCGGAGCGGCCACTCTTGACCGCCACGATCGGCTTGGTCCGGCTGACCCGGCGGGCCAGGCGGGCGAACTTGCGCGGGTTCCCGAACGACTCCAGGTACAGCAAGACCACGTCGGTCGCGTCGTCCTGCTCCCAGTAGGCGAGCAGGTCGTTCCCGGAGATGTCGGCCTTGTTGCCGACCGACACGAACGACGACAGCCCCAGGCCGAGCGCGTTGGCATAGTCGATGATGGCCAGCCCGAGCGCACCGGACTGCGACAGGAACCCCACCCGGCCGAGCTGGGGCAAGATCGGCCCGAAGGTGGCGTCCAGGCACACGCCGGGGGCGGTGTTGACGATTCCGAGGCAGTTCGGGCCGATCATGCGCATGCCCGCCTCGCGGCAGGCGCGCAGCAGCTCGGCCTGGCGCTCGGCGCCTTCCGGGCCGGTCTCGGCGAACCCGGCCGAGATGACGACCAGCCCGCGGACGCCCTTGGCCGCGCACTGCCTGACGGTGTCGACCACCCGGGCGGCCGGGACCGCGACCACGGCCAGGTCGACCGGGCCGGGCACGTCGAGCACGCTGGGGTAGGCGAGCACCGACTGCACCACCGGCACGGCCGGGTTGACCGGGTACACCGGTCCGTCGAAGCCCGCCGCGAGCAGGTTGTGGAACAGCTCCCCGCCGACCGTGCCCCGGGTGCGCGACGCGCCCACGACCGCGACCGACCGGGGCGCGAGCAGCGCCCGCACGGCGGCAACCGCCGCGAGCTGGTCGCGGCGCTCGAACCGGTCCAGCCCCTCCGGGGTCAGCGCAGTCGGGAATTCCACCAGGAGGATCCCCGGGACCGCGTGCAGCATCACCGGGAATCCGGAGTCCCGGAAGACCTGGACCATACGGTGGTTCTCGGGCAGGACCTCGGCCGTGAAGGTGGCGAGCCCAGCCTGGTCGGCAGCCTCGGCGAGCTCGCCCAGCAGGATCGTGCCGAGTCCCTTGCCCTGCCAGGCGTCGGCGATCGCGAACGCGGCCTCGGCGCGGTGCGGGCGCTCAGGATCCCGCTCGTAGCCGGCGTGGGCGACGACGAGCCCACCCGCGGTGGCGACCAGGCCAAAGCGACGGTCGTAGTCGACCTCGGTCGCCCAGCGAACGACCGGGTCCAGGCTGGGGAACGCGGTGAAGAACCGCAGCCAGCGCGAGGTGTCGGACATGCCCTCGAACATCGTCCGGACCTGGGCGGCGTCCTCCTGGCGGACGGGCCGGACGTGCACGGTCGATCCGTCCCGCAGGACGATGTCGCATTCGCGGTGGGCCGGGTAGGCCAGCATTGCGGCCATCTGCTCCTCCTCGTCCCTGCTTGCCGTGGTGACGGCGGCGTGCCGGCTCCCACGGCGCCACCTCGTCCGAGTCTGTCTTGGGCGGACACCCGCGGCAAGGGGCCGGACGACCCGCCCGCCGCGGGACCCGACCGGCCGGTGGTGACACGGACAGGACGCCCGGTCAGCGTCGCGCCCAGCGGCTGCGTGCTGGCGCCTGCCGACGACGAGGTCCCAGGGCGGCCGTGAGCAGCAGCCGCCGAGCGGCGGCGGCGATGGCGCGCCTGGACGGCTCGACTGCGTCCGCGCTCAGCGACACCCTCGACCGGGAGGGCGGCGATCTGCTCGGCCATTCGGCGATGGCGAGGTTGACGTACACCCGCCTCCTCCGGCTCAAGTCTGTCGGGCACCGGCATCCCTGGCGAGGGTCGTACGGCCCGCCGGGGCTAAATCGGTCGAAGGTCCCTGCCGTGCCGGGACCTTCCGCTCTACTGCGTGGTGGCGGCGCCTCCTACGCTTAGATCGCGAAGCGTTGCCAGCGCTCCGCGGAACCTGGGGCACCAACGCAAGGAGGTCGCCCGATGCCTCGAAAGGTGCACGAAGTCATGACGGCCCAGGTGGTCGCGGCCCGACCTGACACGCCCTACAAGGAGCTGGCCCGGCTGCTGCGCGAGCACCGGGTGAGCGCCCTGCCCGTGGTCGACGAGCGCCACCACGTCCTCGGCATCGTGTCCGAGGCCGACCTGCTGCTCAAGCAGGAATATCCGTCCGGACTGCGCCACGCCCTGTGGTATGAGTCCAAGCGCCGCCGCGTCGAGCAGGCCAAGGCCCGCGGTGCGACTGCTGCTGATCTGATGACCATCCCGGCGGTCACCATCGGCCGTGACGCCACCGTGGCTGAGGCGGCCAGGCTGATGCACGCGGAAGGCGTCAAGCGGCTGCCGGTGGACGACGCGCTTGGGCGGCTGGTCGGGATCGTCAGCCGTGGTGACTTGCTGGCGGTGGTCCTGCGCCCAGATGCCCAGATCCGACGCGAGATCGTGGACGTCATCCGCCACGACCTGCTGATGAGCCCGGACCGGTTCACCGTGGAGGTCCGCGACGGCGTGGTGGCGCTGCAGGGCCAGGTCGAGCGGCGCAGCCTGATCCCGCTCCTGGTACGTGCCGTCGACGCGGTGGACGGGGTCGTCCGGGTCCACGACCGGCTCGGCTGCGACTTCGACGACACCCACTTGGCGCCACCAGGGCCCAGGGCTCACGCCATCTGAGGTCCAGTGCGCGGCGCTGGTGGGTGGCGGCGCCTGCTGACGAGCCCACATGGCGCTCTGCCTCGCCGTGGTGGTCGTGTTCGTGAGCGCCAAGATGATCGTGTTCGTGAGCGCCAAGATGATCGTCCTCGCCGCTGACCAGTCGCCGATGTGCTCAGATCGGCGGCCGATGTGCTCAGATCGGCGGCCACCGCCGAGGACCGGTCGTCTCCACCCTGCTGTCGTCGACCTCGAAGCCGAGCCGGTGGTCCTCGACCTGGACGACGCCTTCGACGGCATGTACGGCCCGCACCAGGATCGGGATCACGCTGCGCCGCTCGACCTGGCCCTGCAGCGCCACCACGCCGTCGCGGACCTCCACGGTGAACCGCCGCGGGTCCATGAAGAGCTCGCCCAAGATCACGTCGTCCACGATCTCGCTGCGGATCTCGGCATCGGATCGCGCGAACACGCGCAGCAGGTCACCGCGGCTGACGATCCCGACCAGCCGGCCCGTGAGCGTGTCCACCACGGGCAGCCGCTTGACCCCTTCCGCGTGCATCAGCCTGGCCGCCTCAGCCACCGTGGCCAGCGACCCGACCGTCTGGGCGGGCGTAGTCATCAGGTCGCGGGCCACCGCGCCGGCTGCCTTGCCCCGCTCCAGCCGGTGCCGCTTGCGCTCCCACATCGGCGCCTCCCGCCCTGCCTGCGGGTCCTCCTCCTTGAGCAGCAGGTCCGCCTCGGACACCACCCCGACCACATGCCTCGCGATGTCGACGACTGGCACTGCGCTCACCCCGTGAGCGGCCAGCAGGGCGACGATCGTCTTGAACGGCGTCGACGCTTCGACCGTGACCACCTCGGTGGTCATGACGTCCCCCACGCAGCTCCGCATCGTGGCACCTCCCTTTCAGCGGTCACTTTATCGGACCCCGGCTGGCTGCCCGCCCCAAGGGCTGACGGTCACCTCACCACAGGGCCGTTCGGCCCTGCGTCGGCGCCGCCGGCGAGGCGATGCTCCCGCGGGTCGTTGAGCCCGGCCGGTTCGCGCATTAGGCTGCCCAGGAGGTGCTTGCCGCGGGGATAACT
The DNA here is from genome assembly GCA_036000965.1 of Actinomycetes bacterium. Taxonomy (NCBI): domain Bacteria; kingdom Bacillati; phylum Actinomycetota; class Actinomycetes; species Actinomycetes bacterium. The sequence goes on along the minus strand of DASYUT010000301.1, from coordinate 35,618 downwards.
GGAGATCGGCGAGCGTGCCGACCTCGTCTACAGCCCGCTCGTGGACCACAAGGACTACCCGCAGGACGTGGACGTCTGCCTGGTCGAGGGGGCGGTTTCCAGCGAGGAGGACCTGCGCAAGATCCGCACGGTCCGTGACCGGACCATCCGATGTGCGACCGGGAGGTGGCGGATGCGCAAGTACATCATCATGGGCGTCCAGGGCAGCGGCAAGGGCACCCAGGCCAAGCTGCTCGCCGAGACGTTGGATCTCGAGCACATCAGCGTCGGCGACATCTTCCGCTGGAACGTCCAGCACCACACCAAACTCGGCGCGCAGGTCCGACGCGTCGTGGCCTCGGGCGAGCTGGTGCCCGACGACCTGGTCGCGGCCGTGGTGCACCGGCGCCTGGGCGAGCACGACTGGAACTTCGGCTTCATCATCGACGGCTTCCCGCCCAACCAGCCGCAGGCCCGGTTCTTCCTGGAGAGCTACGACATCGACGCGGTGATCGTTCTCGAGGTGCCCGACCGCGTGGTCGAGGAGCGCATCCTCAGCCGTCGCCTCTGCTCCCGCTGCGGGCTGGACTACAACCTCATCTCCCACCGGCCGAGGGTGCCCGGCGTCTGTGGCATGTGCGGCGGCGAGCTCGTCCCGCGGCCCGACGACACGCCAGAGGCGGTCCGCGCCCGCCTGCGCGACTACCATGCCAAGACCAGGCCCGTCCTGGACCTGTTCCGCGCCAAGGAGGTCGTCCTGGCGGTCGATGCGACCAGGCCGCCCGCGGCGGTGCAGACCAACATTCGCACAGAGCTGGGTGTCGAGGCGGCGTCCGCCTGACAGCAAGCGATCAGCGTCTAGCCGTCCGCCGGGGCTGGGTGCGAGGCGAGCATCCGCAGGTAGTTGGCCCGCTCGTAGGCGGCCGGGTCGCGGACCGCGCGCTGGCTCAGCCGCCCGCGGACCTCCCCGACGTTTTGGTGGCCGTGCCGTTCCAGCCACGCGCGCAGGCCGGCCTCGACGGTGCGGACGTGGCCGGGGCCGTGGCGCAGCAGCGCGGAGGTCATCATCACCACGTCGGCCCCGGCCAGCAGCGCCTTGACCGCGTCCTCGGGGGTGTGCACCCCGGTCGAGGCGGCCAGCGAGGCCGACACCCGGCCGTGCAGGATCGCGATCCAGCGCAGCGGCAGGCGCAGCTCCGCCGAGGTGCTGAGCTCCAGGCGCGGCACCACCTCGAGGGCCTCGACGTCCAGGTCGGGCTGGTAGAAGCGGTTGAACAGCACCAGCCCGCCGGCGCCCACCTCCGCGAGCCGCGCGGCCAGGTTGATGATCGAGCTGAAGTAGGGGCTCACCTTGACCGCCAGCGGGATCCGCAGCGCCCTGCGCACGCTGCGGACCAGGTCGAGGTAGCCCAGCTCGACCTCGGCGCCGCTCAGCCCGGGGCGCGAGGAGACGTAATAGACGTTGAGCTCCAGCGCGTCCGCGCCGGCCTGCTCGAGCAGGGCCGCGTAGCGGGTCCAGCCGCCCAGCGAGACGCCGTTGAGGCTGGCGATCACCGGGACCGACAGGGCGGCCTTGGCCTGCTCGACGAGCTTGAGGTAGGCCACGGGGCGCTGTTCGAGCTCGTGTCCCTGCTCGCCGACCTCCTCCTCAAACAGCGACGGCAGCACGACCGCGGCCGCGCCGGCGTCCTCAAGCCGGCGCAGACCATCCGTCGTCCCGGTCAGCGGCGACGCCGAGGCGACCAGCGGGGTACGCAGGTCGAGCCCCAGGTAGCTCGTGCGCAGGTCGGCCACGACCATCCCTCCTCAGGTGAGCCGGACGGCCGGTAGATCGCCCGCACCTGCACCACGCTCACCTCACCCGCTCGTTCCGATGTCGTGGGCGACGCTACGACCGTCGGGCGGCCGCGGGTAGGGACTTGTGACCCGTCGGCCAGGTGCCGATCAGCCCAAAGGCGGAGCCATCGCGGCGAGCCTCGCCCGGCGGAAGGTCCCACGGAGTCGGGTCCTTCGCCTCATGGCGAGTGCCGGCCAAACCACCAAGCTGAACGCCTGATCACCCCACGAGGGAACCGGAGATGGACCGACCGGCGCCCGTGACGACCTTCGAGTACCTGCAGGAGCTCCGCCTCCGCCACCAGGCCGGGCAGCTCAGGGATGGGCGGGAGCCGGACGATCTCCTTCCGGCGGCAGGCCTCTCCCCGCTCGAACGGCGCTGGCTCAAGGACGCCTTCCAGCTCGTCCGCGCCTACCAGGAGAGCGTCCGGCTCGAGTTCCGGACCGGCCTCCTGGCCGAGTCTATGCGTCCTTCGCGGCCGTCCTGGACCGGCCACCCGACCCCGTTGCCCTGGGACCTCCGGCCCGTGCAGAGCCTCCCCGGATGCTCTACGGTCGGGTGGCCCGCTGGTGTGGCGGGTCGGCTGGGACGGCCCGACGCAGGAGGAGGGGGAGGTAGGTCGTGTGCGATGACCGCTGGCGGGAGCTGACCGCCGACGAGTGCCGCAAGCTGCTGGCCGAGCGCCACCTCGGCCGCCTGGCCCTGGTCGACCAGGACGGGCCGGTGGTCTTCCCGGTCAACTACGTCTTGGACCGGCTGGCGGTGGTGTTCCGCACCGACCCGGGCACCAAGCTGGACGCCGCCGCGCGCGGGGCCCGCGTCGCGTTCGAGGTCGACGCGGTCGACCAGGCCAACCGCACCGGCTGGAGCGTCCTGGTCCGGGGCGACGCCGTCGCGGTGACCGACCCCGACCAGCTGCGGCGCCTGCGGACCCTGCCGCTGTACCCGTGGGCGCCCGGGGAGCGGGCGCACTACGTGCGGATCGTGCCGGCGACGGTGAGCGGCCGGCTGATCGGCCTGCCCGAGGACCTGCCCCCCAACTGGTGGGGATGACCCCGCCGCCACCACCGCAAGGAGCCACGCATGCGACCCAGTGAGCGGGACCCGGTCGTCGTCCTCGGCGGGGGGATCGTCGGCTGCGCGATCGCCCTGCACCTGGCCGACCGGGGCGCGCGTCCGGTCCTGGTCGACGCCGGCCGTCCCCAGGAGAGCGCGTCGGCGGCGTCGTTCGCCTCGATCAGCGCGTTCGGCACCGACCCGGTCGCCTACTACGAGCTGGCCAGCGCCGGCATGGCCAGCTGGGCACGGTTCGCCGCACGGCTGGACCGCGACGTCGGCTTCCGGCGCGGCGGCCAGATCCGCTGGACGGCCGGCCCCGGCGCGGGCCGGCAGCTCGCCGAGCGGGTCGCGCGGGCCCAGGCCTGGGGCTACCCGATCCGGCTGGTGTCCGAGGGCCAGCTCCGGGAGCTGCTCCCGGCGGCCGAGCCCGGCCCGGTCAGCGCGGCCGCCTACGCCCAGCGCGACGCCCACGTCGACCCCCCTGCCGTGCTGGCCGCCTGCCGGCAGGCCCTGGAGGCGGCCGGGGCGCGGCTGCTGCTGGGCGTCCGGGCCGCGGTCGGGGTCGTCGACGGCGGGGTGCGCGTGCGGGTCGGCGACGAGACGCTGTGGCCGCCGGTCGCCGTGCTGGCGGCGGGCGCCGAGTCGGTCGCGGTGACCGCCGCGTTCGGCCTGGAGGTCCCGCTGGTGTCCAGCCCGGGGATGCTGGTGGTGACCGCGCCGACCGCGCCGCTGGCCCCCGGCGTGGTCTACACCCCCGGCGACCCCGGGCCACCGGTGCACCTGCGCCACCGCGCCGACGGCGCGGTGCTGGTCGGCGAGCGGTCGCAGGAGGCGGTCGCCGACGAGGTGTCCCAGCGCCACGCCCGGGCGCTGGTCGCCCAGGCGGCCCGGTTCTTCCCCGCCCTGGCTGCCGCCCGCGTGGATCGGGTGCTGGTCGGCTGGCGCTCGATGCCCGCCGACCGCCTGCCGATCGTGGGGCCGGTGCCGGGCCTGCCGTCGCTGTACCTGGCCGTGGCCCACAGCGGGGTCACCCTGGCGCCGGCGCTCGGGCGCCTGGTCGCGCGGGAGCTGCTCGACCGCGCCGAGGAGCCGCTGCTCATGGGGTTCCGGCCCGGCCGCTTCGCGGCCCGGGCGGCGCGGGTCATGCTCGACGTGGAGGCGGTCTTCCAAGACCTCGGCTGACCAGTCCGGCACCGCCGGCACGGCCGGCACGGCCGGCACCGCCGCAGCGGTCAGACACCGGCCGCGCTCCGCACCCCGGGCCGGCCTCGGCGGCCCTGCCGGCGGGCAGCTCGCCGACGCCGCGCTCCACGCCGGCGGCGAGCACCCCGAGACCGGTGACGGCGCCGCCGGCGTGGAGCGACACCGCGACCTGGCCGTTGATGTCGTAGGACAGCGCCGCGGCGCACATCGGCACGCCGGCCACCAGCGGCGCCACCGGGACCGCGGCGAGCAGCCGGGGCGCCCGCCAGCCACAGCGGCGCTGGCGCGCCCGGGACGTTGGTGACGCAGCGGTTCACCCGCCGGGCGCCGTAGCGGCGCAGCCAGCCGACCCACCACCGCGCCAGGCAACGCGGGAACGGCTGGTTCGCGGATGCTAGGCTGCCGGTGATGAACGGCTGGCAGGACCGCGGCGAGCGGCTGCTGGAGGCCGGGCTGGCCCTGTCCTCCGAGCTGTCGCTGCCCGCGATCCTGCAGCGCATCGTCGACCTCGCCGCCGAGCTCACCAGCGCCCGCTACGGGGCGCTTGGCGTGCTCGGCGCCGACGGCACGATCACCGAGTTCGTCACCACCGGCGTCACCGCCGAGGAGCGGGCCGCGATCGGGCCGCTGCCGGTCGGCCACGGCATCCTGGGCGTGCTCATCCACGACGCCCGCACGCTGCGCCTGCGCCGCATCGCCGACGACCCCCGGTCGGTCGGGTTCCCGCCCAACCACCCGCCGATGGGCTCGTTCCTGGGCGCTCCGGTGACCGCCCGCGGCACGGTCTTCGGCAACCTCTACCTGACCGAGAAGCAGGGCGCGGAGGAGTTCGACGCCGACGACGAGCGGGCCCTGGAGGTCCTGGCCGCGCAGGCCGGGGTGGCGGTCGAGAACGCGCGCCTGTACGAGGAGGCCCACCACCGCGCGCAGCGTCTGGAGGCCATCCGCGCGGTCACCACGGCGATCCTGGCCGGGACCGAGCTCGACGCCGCCCTCGACCTGGTCGCCCGCCACGCCCGGGAGCTCGTCGGCGCGGACCTGACGACGATCGCCACGCCGGCTGACGAGGGGACGCTCGTCCTGCAGGCCGCCGCCGGCCTGCACGCGGCCGAGCTACGGGGAGCCTCTTTCCCGACCGAGAGCTCGGTCTCCGGGGAGGTCATCCGTACCGGCAAGGCGGTGGTGCTGGCCGACGCCGCCGCCGACGACCGGGCCTGGCAGCCGATCGTCCGCGCGGGCGGGATCGGTCCGGCGCTGTTCGTCCCCCTGACCGCGCAAGGACGGCCGTTCGGCACCCTGCTGGTCGCCAACGCCGCCGGCGGCGCCCGCTTCGGTGACGCTGACGTCGGCCTCACCGAGACGTTCGCCGAGCAGGCCTCGGTGGTGCTCGAGCACGCCCGCCTGCAGCGTGAGCTGCAGCGGCTGGCCGTGCTCGAAGACCGCGAGCGGATCGCCAAGGAGCTCCACGACGGTGTCATCCAGTCGCTGTTCGCGGTCGGGATGGGCCTGCAGGCCACCGCCACGCTGGCCCGCGACGCCGGCGTCGCGGGCCGCATCGAGGGGGCCGTGGAGGAGATGGACCGCGTCATCGGTGACCTGCGCAACTACATCTTCGGGCTGCGCCCGGGCATCCTGGCCGACCGGCAGCTCGACCAGGCCCTGCGCCAGCTCGTGGAGGAGTTCCAGCAACGCACCGACATCGTCGCGGTCACCGAGATCGACCCGGCGGTCGCCGCCGCGCTGGCCCACCGGGCCGGCGACCTGGTCCAGCTCACCCGGGAGGCGCTGTCCAACGTCGGCAGGCACGCGGGCGCGCCGACCTGCCGGGTGTCGCTGTACGCCAGCGGCGGAGACGCGGTGCTGGAGATCGAGGACGACGGCCGCGGCTTCGACCCCGACGAGCGGGCACACACCGGCCACGGGCTGGGGAACCTGCGTGCGCGGGCCGCGGCCCTCGGCGGCCGGGCCGAGGTCTCCAGCGTCCTCGCCCAAGGCACCCTGGTCCGCGTGGTGATCCCGCGCTGAGGTGCCAACGGCCCCCCTTGCCCCGGGACGTTCGGCCCTAGGTCACGGCCCACACCGGCGGCACCCTGGCCCCATGTTCATTCGCTACTTCGTGGAGCTGCCGCTCCCGCCCGACCGGGTCGAGGGGGCGCTGCTGACCACCCCCGAGCACTGGCTGCCCGCGCTGGCCGTTGCTGTCGCGGGCCGTGGCGAAGGACTCCTGGCCGAGGTCGGCATCGGCCCGCCCGGCCGCCGGGTCGGCCTGCCGGTCACCGTCCGGCTCGGCGACCCGGTCCGGTTCCCCAGCAAGACGCTGCTGCCGATGACCTGGAAGGCGGTCAAGGGGGGCAGTCTCTTCCCCACCCTGGACGCCGACATCGAAGTGGGCCCACTCGGCCCCGAGCGAACCCAGCTCTCGATCAACGGGCGCTACCAGCCGCCGCTCGGCCGCCTGGGCCGGGCAGCCGACCGGGTGCTGCTCCACCGGGTGGCCGAGGCGACCGTGAAGGACTTCCTCGACCGGGTCACCGAGGCCGTCCAGGCGCGGACCGACCCGACGGAACCACCCCCCGGGGAGCGCCCCATGCCGTACTCCCCCATCCCTGGCGGGGAACGTCGATGACCAACGGGGAGCGTGCGGGCGTGATGGAGGCGACGACCGTGAGCCCGAACCGGAGGGTCAGCCGGATCGTGATGGCGTTCGCACGCCGACACCCTCTCGCCTGCTACTTCGCCCTGGCCCATACGATCTCATGGGCGTGCTGGATTCCGCTGGTCCTGGCCCACCGGACCGTCCGGGCTGGCAGCGCGAGCCCGACCCATTTCCCCGGCCTGGTCGGCCCGGCGATCGCAGCCTTCGTCATGACAGCCGCCGTGCAGGGTCGCACCGGGATCCGCGACCTGGCGGCCCGCATCGGCCGCTGGCGGGTCGCTCCGCGCTGGTACCTGGTCGCGGTCGCGACCCCCGTCGTCGGGCCGGCCGGGAGCCGGGTGGCGCAGGCAGGCCAGCTACTCATCGGGTTCGGGCTGGGGTCGTTCGTGGTGTTGGCGGCGGTCGCCCTGGCCTGGCGGGTGGCGGGGGAGGCAGGGCCGGAGGAGGGAGCAGGATGAGCCGCGGCGCCGGCGATCAGCGAGCGGTCCGGACCGTCCGGGCCTCGTCTCGGCCAGCGGCCTTGCCGCCAAGGCGCCAGGCGGTGAACACCAGCCCGGCCAGGGCGACGTCGCTGAGTAGCATCAGCCCGATCGCGTAGTCGCCGGTTGCCTGGTAGACCAGCCCCATGACGATCGGGGGCAGGAAGCCGCCCAGGCCGCCGGCCGCACCGACCACCCCGGTCACGCTGCCCACCTGGGTCGGCGGGACGTGCTTGCCGACCAGCGCGAAAATGACGCCGTTGCCGACCCCGAGGGCGACCGCCATGGCCAGGAACGCGACGGTAGCGACCGCGATGTGAGGCTGGAAAGCGGTGACGACCGCGCTGGCGGCGACCACCCCCAGCGCCCAGAGCAGCACGCGGACCCCGCTGACCCGGTCGGCCAGCCAGCCGCCGACCGGCCGGGCGAGGGTGGCGAGCACCACGAACCCGGCCGCTCGGCTGGCCGCGTCGGTGGCTCCCAGGCGGTAGACCGTCTTCAGGAAGGTCGGCAGGTACACGCCGAACGCCACGAAGCCACCGAAGGTGATCGCATACAGGACGGCGAGGTCGCGGGCGACCGGCAGGCGCAGGGCGGCCGCGAACCGGGCCATGAACGGCTCGGTCGCCCGCGGCCGGCCGGGGGCGTCCCGCCCGACGAGCAGGAACGCCAGCCCGACAGCGGCCAGGCCGACCGCCACGATCAGAAATGGCCACGGCCGGCCGAGGGAATTGGCGATCCGGGGGGTGAGGAAGCCGGAGATGGCGGCGCCGATGTTGCCCATGCCGTACACGCCGAGCGCGAAGCCGCGCCGCTCGGGCGGGTACCAGGCGCTGACGAACGGCACCCCGACCGCGAACGACGCGCCGGCAAGGCCGAGCACCAACCCGCCGGCCAGCAGCGCCGGGTAGGCGGTGGCGAAGGCTAAGAACAGCACCGGCGCGATGGCCACGAACGACAGCAGCGCGAACACGACCCGGCCGCCGTAGCGGTCGGTGAGGGCGCCCAGGGGAATGCGTCCGAGCGACCCGACGATCACCGGCACGGCCACCATCACGGCGACCGCCAGCGGGCTGAGATGGAGCAGGTCCTGGTATCTGGGGGCGAGCGGGCTGAGCAGCGACCAGGCCCAGAAGTTGACGGCGAAGCCGAGGGTGGCCAGGGCGAGGGCGCGGTTGCGGCCAAGCAAGGCCGGCGCCCGGCCCTCGGCCTGGTTGGCGGGCTCCGGCGGCAGGGTGTCTCGGGTCATGCGGCTCCTTGGTCAGCGGTCCCGTGGGGCGGCCAGCCAGACGGCCACGGCGAGCGCGAACGACAGCGCCTGGAACGCGAGCAGCAGCCACACCTGGCCCGGTCGGTCCTCCTGCCAGGCGTTGAGGGCGACGGTGAGCCCCCAGAGCTGCCCGACCACAACCGTGGCAGTGATCGCGATGCGGCCGGCCAGCATGGCGGCGCGCTCCGGGGGCTGGTCGCCGCCCTGGCCGGGGCCGGTCGAGCGGACGCGCGGGTCGCGGGTGCCGCTGCCGCGCAGGCCCGGGTAGCGGCCGGTGAGCCCGCTGTCGTACAGGCCGGCGTCGCGCCGGTAGGGCGCGAGCCCGCGGGCGCGGTAGGGCTGGTCCCGGTCAGGGTCGTCGCCGCGGTCGCGGGGCGCCGGCCGGCCGTGGCCCTCGCCGGCGGCCATCAGCCGGTCCCCACGGCCCAGATCCCTTGGCCGTCCTCGCGCAGCAGCACCTTGGGCAGCGGCCGGGGCGGCGGCCCGGCCAGCACCTCGCCGCTGGCCGGGTCGAACACCCCGTCGTGGCACGGGCACTGCAGCTCGCCCTCCTCCCTGCGCCAGAGGACCGCGCAGGCCAGGTGGGTGCAGACCGCCGAGTAGCCGACGAGCTGGCCGCCCGGCAGGCGGATCGCGAGCGCCCGGTCGTCGGCGCCGGGGTAGCGGAAGGCGACCGCCTCGCCCGGGGCGAGCCGGTCGGCCACCTTCCTCGGCGGGGCCGCTCCGGTGCCGTGGCGGCGGAACACCCCGGTCGCCACCGCGGCGGCGCCGGCCACCAGCCCCCCCGAGACCGTGACCAGGATGCGCAGGTAGTCGCGCCGGGTCACCGGCGCGTCGGCCCGGATGCGGTCGAGCAGCGCCCGTGTTGCCGTCTCGTCCCGGGCCACTAGAGCCCGCCGGGGACCGGGCCGGCGTGGCCGGCGGGTACCACCACCGCGGCGCCGGTGCGGACCTCGGCGGCGCCGAAGCCGAACACGTCGACGGCCTGCGCGCCCGGCCGGTCGGCCTCCAGCTCCTCGACCGTGCCGTAGAAGATCGCGCTGGTCGGGCAGACGGTGGCGCACATGGGCGCCAGCCCGACCGAGGTGCGGTCGTAGCAGAGGTTGCACTTGTACTGCAGCAGCTGCTCGACGTCGAGTTTGGGGACCCCGAAGGGGCAGGCGTCGACGCAGTTGCCGCAGCCGATGCAGCGCTCCTTGGCCGCCTCCTGGACCACCCCGTCGGCGGTGACCAGGATCGCGTCGGCTGGGCAGACCTCGGCGCATGGCGCCACCGGGTCCTCGCAGTGCATGCACACCGTGGGCATGGCGGCGGCGGAGCGCCCGGGCTCGAGGTAGTCGAGGTGGATCATCGACTTGCCGCGGTGGGAGTCGCACTCCCGGCAGGCGGCCACGCAGGCCTGGCAGCCGATGCAGCGGCCGGGGTCGATGAACAGCGTGGTCCCCATCATGGGCCGGCTCCCTCCCGGGCGTTCGCCCGGGTGCTCGCGCTCATCCTTCGGCGGTGCCCCGGCCTTGGGGCATGGTCGGCGAGCGCCGCTCGGCGAGCGGCGCGGTCTCGGCGGCGTACGGCGCTCGCCCGGGCGGCATCGGCGGCTCGGGCACCGCGTCCACGGCCTGGCCGCGCTCGACCCGGCAGGCGCAGACCTTGAACTCGGGCATCTTGGAGATCGGGTCCAGCGCGTCGATGGTGAGCAGGTTCGCCGCGACCCGGCCGGCCCAGTGGTAGGGGACGAACACCGTGTCGGGGCGGATGGCCTCGGTGACCAGCGCCGGGTAGGTCGCCTGTCCGCGGCGGCTCACCACCCGCACCGGGTCGCCGTCGGCGAACCCCAGCGACGGGTGCACCTCCACCCAGGGGCGCGGGGTCTGCTCGACCAGGCCGGGCAGGCGGCGGGTCTGGTTGCCGGACAGGAAGTGGGCGACCGTCCGTCCGGTGGTCAGCCGCAGCGGGTACTCCGCGTCTGGCGGCTCCGCGGGCGGGCGCCACTCGACGGCGTGGAAGCGGGCCTTGCCGTCGGGGTGGTAGAAGCGGCCGCCCTCGAACGGGCGCGGCGTGCCCGGGTGGTCCAGGGTCGGGCAGGGCCAGAAGACCCCGCCGGTCGCCTCGACCTTCTCGTAGGTGATGCCGTAGTAGTCGGCCACCCCACCCCGGGAGGCGACCCGCAGCTCGTCCAGGATCTCCGCCGGCCTGGTGAAGGAGAACTTGTCGCCCACCCCGAGCCGGCGGGCCAGCTCGCACAGGATCTCCCAGTCCGTGCGCGCCTCCCCGGGCGGCTCGACGGCCTTGTTGTACTTGATCACCCGGCCCTCGCCGTTGGTGACCAGCCCCTCGTCCTCGGCCCAGACGGTGGTGGGCAGCACCACGTCGGCGCGGGCGGCGGTCTCGGACAGGAAGAAGTCGGACTGGGCGTGGAACTCCAGCGCGTCGTAGCCGGCTCGCACCACCGCCTGGTTGGGCAGCGACACCAGCGGGTTGTTGCAGATCCCCAGCAGCCCGCGGATCTCGCCGCGGGCCATCTGCCAGACCATCTCCTGCATCGAGGTGCCCTTGGCGGGCAGGTCGGCCTCGTCGATGCCCCACACCTTGGCGATATAGGCGCGGTGCTCGGGGTTTTCAATGTCGCGCATACCGGGCAGCATGTCGGACTTCTGGCCGTGCTCGCGGCCGCCCTGGCCGTTGCCCTGGCCGGTGAGCGTGCCGTAGCCGGCGCCCAGCCGGCCGATCTGCCCGGTGGCCAGCGACACGTTGATGCAAGCCAGGACGTTGTCCACGCCCTGGAGGTGCTGCTCCAGCCCGCGCCCGTGCGCCGCCCAGGCGCGCCGGGCACGGCCCCACAGGTGCGCGACCCGCTCGACCTGGCGGGGGTCCAGCCCGCAGATCTCGCCCACCCGCTCGGGGGTGTAGGCGGCGACGGTGTCGCGCACCGCCTCCCACCCGACGGTGTGCTCGGCGATGAACCGCTCGTCGGTCAGCCCGTCGCGGACCAGCACGTGGAGCAGCCCGTTGTAGAAGGCGGCGTCGGTGCCCGGCCGCAGCGCCACGTGCTCGTCGGCGGTGCGGGCCATCGGCGTCTCGCGCGGGTCGACCACCACCAGCTTGGCGCCGCGGTCCCTGGCGCCCCAGAAGTACTGCATGGCGACCGGGAAGCACTCGGCGATGTTGGTCCCGGCGACGATGATGACCTCGGTCTCGAGCAGGTCGGCCCACGGGTTGCCGGCCCGGTCGATGCCGAACGCCTTCTTGTTGGCAGCCGCCGCCGAGACCATGCACAGCCGCCCGTTGTAGTCGATATGGCGGGTGCGCAGCGCCACCCGGGCGAACTTGCCGGCCAGGTAGGTCTTCTCGGTGGTCATGCTGGCCCCGCCCAGCACCCCGAACGCGTCGCGCCCGTACGCCGCCTGGACCCGCTGGATCTCGCCCACCACCCGGTCCAGGGCGGCGTCCCAGGAGACCGGCCGCAGCGGCGCGTCGCGGCGGTCGCGCGCGAGCGGGGTGAGCAGCCGGTCGGGATGGTGGACCTGCTGGTAGGCGACCACCCCCTTGGGGCACAGCCGCAGCTTGTTGATGTCGTGGTTGCGGGGCTCCACGCCGACCACCCTGCCCTTGGCGACCCGCAGGTACATGCCGCACTGCACCCCGCAGAACGAGCAGTGGGTGGGGACCAGCCGCTCACCGGCCACCGTCGCCTTCCAATGGGCGGCCGGCTCCCCGCCGGCCTCGCCGCGGAAGTCCCCGACCCCGGGCGGCACGATCGGATAGCGGGCCTTGGTGGTCACCGGAACCCCCGCTTGACGCTGTCGAGGTAGGCCTGGCCACGCAGGACCCGCTTGCAGCGCGGGCAGGTCTCGGCCCACTCCGGGAACCCCAAGCCGAGCTCCTCCATGGTCTGTTGCAGATCGGCGACGAACGCCTTGGCTTCCAGCGGCTGCCCGCAGCGCCGGCAGGGGAACACTCCGTCGCGGTCGAGTGCCGATCGCTTGTACACCTCGACGCCGACGCTGGCGGGGCGCTGGATGACGTGGAAGAACTTGCCGAACGGGATGAACACCAGCGTCAGCACCACCGTCGCCATGTGGGCGATCGCGAGGAAGTCGTAGCTGCGCCCGTCCAGCAGCCAGCTCGAGAAGGTCAGCAGCAGCCCGGTGACCGAGATGGCGACCAGGCCGACCAGTGGGAAGAAGTCGTAGCCGAAGCGCTGCCCGGTGCTGGCCTCGCGGTCGCGGAAGCGACGCCACAGGAAGTAGCCGCAGCCGGCCAGCACCAGCACCGCGGCGACGTCCAGGCCGTGGAAGACCACCCAGCCGGCCAGCGACAGCGCGTCGAAGCTGACCGTTCGGAACCCGAGGAAGTAGATCGAGTAGCTCGGACCGGTGGCGCTGTCGGAGAGAAAGGCCAACCAGCCGAACGTCAGCGGGAAGGTGATCACGGTGGCCAGCACCACCCCCCAGAACAGCAGCTGGTGGGCGAGCCAGCGACCCCGGCCGCGGGCGCGCAGGAAGGCCTGGAAGCCGAAATAGGTGACCAGGGAGCGCGGCACCGCCGTCGGCAGCCGGCGGAAGTTGCGCCAGGAGAAGAACGCCCCCCAGCCGCGGCGCAGGTAGCGGCGGGCCGGCGGGCTGGACACCCAGACGGCATAGCGGTAGGCGACCCCGAACGCCAGGAACACCGTCGCGGTGGCGTACCCGACCAGCGCGGCGTCGAAATAGCGCAGACCGCGGCTGCCGACCAGGATCGCCGCCGCGGTGACCGCCGCCGCGATCGCGCCGGCCAGGCTGGCCCGCACGGTCGTTGACTGCCGCACCAGTCCCCGGGCGCTGCCGGCCCGACCCGTAGGGTCGCTCACCGGGCCTGGTCCGCAGGGTCTGGGGACGGCTCCATCCGTTGACGCATCCTCTCGGGTGGCCGAGTCTCGAGGGGCAGCGGCTTCGTAGAGTATGAAGCTCCACGTTAAGCGTCAAGGCCAACGTCCCGGATCTTCAGGTATCGGCCGTCACCCCCCAGCTTGGCCAGGCAGAGCGCAGCACGGACCGCGTAGTCGCCGCGGCGCGTCAAGGCAAGGTCCATCGCACGAGCGTAGGTGGTGGTCGCCTGGCACCCGACAACACAACGCGGGTGTAGGTGCGGGTGAGCAGCAACGCAGTGGCAAGACCGTAGCTGGTCACCCGGTAGCGGTGGGTGCCCGCGATGCGCTCGAGGAGCCCGTGCAGGCGCAGCCGCCGCAGGTCGAGGACCTCGCCGGCGCTGCGGGGTAGCATCATCGTGGGCTCCGGTCGTCGTTGCCCTTGACGGGCACCAACCGCTTCGGGCGGTTCAAGGCGAGGCTTACCCTCGCAACGTAGTGCGCTCGGCCGGAGCCCATCAACCCGTGGGACACAAGACCGGCAACCCACACCACACCGCTCGTCGGGCCGGGCAAAGCCCCGTTAGAACTCCAACCCTGGACGTAGCACCGCGACCTCCGGGTCGCGCCCCGGTCAGGCAGGACCCGGCTCCTTCAGCTCATCGGTTTGCAGGTGCTGGCGGCCTTGCGGGTTTGGGTCAGGAGACCGTTCAGCCCCCACGTGTCGGCGCTGAGCCGAGCGATACGGCGCGCGGCTCTCAGCAGGTGGAGGTTGGCCTCGGGGCACTGACGGGCGCCAAGCTCGCTCCCGGCCCAGGTAAGCTCCGTGAAGGCATAGCTGGACTCGACGAAGTGCGAGACCCTGGTCGGGAACCGCTCGAACACGTGCAACGCTTCCTCGTACTTCGCCCGGGCGCCGGCGAGGTCGTTCGTCGCGAAAAGGAGCTGACCATAGGTGCGCAGCAGGGTGCTCAGGTCGGTTGCGTCATCGGCGACACGGAGGCCGCGCTCGAGCAGCCGGATGGTTCGGTCGTAGAGCCCGGCCAGGTTGAGCGCCTGGGCGACGGCATAGCATTCGACCGCGGAGACCTTTTCGGACGGCAGCGTCTCGATGATCTCCGCCGCCCGCTTCGCAAGGACGATGTTCTCGGAGTTCAAGGAGCCCGACAGGGTGGTCACCGCGAAGGGATTGGTTGAGTACTTCTGGCGGAGCTCGAAATTCTCCTTCGGTAGCGCGGTGAGGCGCTGGATCAGTTGGCTTAGCTCTACGCGGGCGGTGCGCACATCCTGCTCCCGGGTGCGCTGCTCGGAATAGAACGTGGTGGTGAAGGACAGCGCGAGGGCCGCGACGGCAATCAGGACGGAGGCCTGCCTGTACCACGGCTGCCGCTTCTCCGCGAAGCCAGTCTGCAGGGCGTCGACCTCGCCTTTTATCGTGTCGAGCTGCGCATGCATCCCGTCCAGGCGCGCGCGGACGTCGTTTGTGGCGTCCGCGGGGGACGTATTCGGTGCGGTCCTGCTGGTGCCGTCCACCGTGGCCTCCGTCGATCCGGGAAAGGGCCGAGGCCGCCCTCGGCGCTCCTTGGAGCAGAGACGGAATGGCGGAGATCTGATACATGAGATCATCCGGTGTAATACCCGAAGAACAATGCGTCGTTGTGGAGAAGAGATCTGGGTCACCGCGGGCCCACGCCCAGCTCGCCTCGGCCAAGGTGACGCCGGCCACGGCTGGCAGGTGACAGCGCCCGGGCTTCCCAGCCGGCGCTGCGTCACCATCGTCAGAGGAGCGACGCCGCGCTGGTGACCGTTCCACCCGGGCACCCCGATGGCGGGACCATGGTGGCTGCCGCAACGATCAGGGACCCCCTTGACCTCCCCCAGATGGGGGGCGGTCCGGGTGGCCGGAAGCCGCTCGGTCTCCTCGTCGTAGCAGGGAACACCACTTGGTCGTGACCGCTGCCCGGCCGGCGGGGACGGTGAACCGCTCACGCCGGCCGGGCAGGGCTCGGGGACCTGGGGTCCTAGTGCGTGGGTCCTAGTGCGTGGATGAGGTAGGGGTCGAGGTGGTCGGCGCCTCCGTGGTCGTGGGCGCGACCGTGGTGGTCGGCGCGACCGTGGTGGTCGGCGCGACGGTGGTCGTCGGCGCGACGGTGGTCGTCGGCGCGACGCTCGTCGTGGGCGCGACGGTGGTGGTCGGCGCCGCGGTGGTGGTCGGGGCGATGGTGGTGGTCGTGGTCGGCGCGGGGACGCAGCCGGTCACCCAGAACACCTTGTGCTTGACGTCGGCGCCCTGCGAACCCTCGGCGTTGATGGTCAGCTTGACGTGGAAGCCCTGGTTGGGGTGCGGCTCGATCCCGGTGAAGTCCAGCGTGTAGGTCTCCGAGGCGTCCAGCCCGGCCTGGCTGCCACCGCCGGAATTGTCATCCTCACCGATGAAGACCCTGTCGGTCAGCAGCACCCGGACCGGGCCAGTCGGCGGATGCGACTCGAAGGTGACGTCGGCGTTGAGGTCGCCCTCGTCAAAGCCGTAGAAGTCGACCTGGAAGGTGCAGCCGACGTGCGGCTCGTTGTCGGGCGCGTCGTCGAACGGGACATCGTCGATCTTGACGGTGCCGTTGTTGCCTGGTGGGTTGGGGGCGGCGGCGGCGCGGCCAGACAGCCACATCGCCCCCCCGAGCAGGGTGATCGCCATGGCGATCACCAGCAGCCGGCTTCGTCGTGCCACGAGCATGGGCATCCCTCCCGGGACCGACACGGAGGGCAAGCAGCGCACCCCCCTCTTCGCGGCTTCGCCACATCCAAGACAAAGAGCGACAGACCGCCCAAGGGTGTTACATCTTCGCGTGGTGCGCCGATCAGCGCAGTCTCGGGCAGGCAGGATGGCTTCGCACCGGAGGACGAAGCTCGCCGGGCTCGATGGCGTGGGGATGGCCAGCAGGCGTCACGCGCACCGACCCGGCGTGCTCCGGCTCAACCGGTGCGGGCGCTCGGCGACCCGAGGCACCATGGGAGGGGCGACGATCCGCCGCCCCTCCTCGCCTGTCCGGCGCCCGAGGAGATGTTGGCAGGGCTCAGCACGGGGAAGGCACTGGCATGCCATTATGGGCACCAGCGACACCAGCCGCCGCAACCGAGCCCATGACAGTAAACGCAGTAGCAGCGTGCCCACGAAAGAACCGGCTGGTGCCGACAACTGCGTCGCCCGGAACGAGTTCCCAAGCGGACTGCTGCACGGGCATCCGTCATCTTCCTCACCCCTTCGCCTTAGGAAGGATCGCTCACGCAACCGCCTGTGTGGGCAGTAAACTGCGTGAGTCGTAACAGCTGTAATACGGACTTCATGCAGGCGGTCGCAAGACTTAAAGATCAATTGATATCTGTTGAACAATATTGACGGCTCAACTGAGAGGGCCTTTTCAGATCCGGTAACTTCTGCCATAATTCCTGATGTAGACAGTCAGAACGATCGCATCGTCGATCGCAGTACGGACTAGCCGGGAAGGCGGTTGCTTCCGATGGCGACGGACAGGAGGCAGAGAGAGCGGCTGGCCTCGCCGGAGTTCATTAGCCGTATGAGGAAGGCGCTTGACGTACTGGACAAGCCCCAGAACTGGCTCGCTCGTCACATTGAGGTAACCGACGCGGCCGTCTCTCGCTGGGTTCAAAATGGCAAACTTCCCGGAGAAAGACGGCTTGTTGAGGCGATTGAGAACACTCTACTCGAGGAAGCGCAACGCCAACAGACGAGCCTTGAGCTGCAGAAAGGCGATCTTGTCAAGCTGTGGGAAGCTGCACGGGACACAGGGTTCGAGCCTTCCAAAGAGGAGGCTGGAAACAGCGATTCCTCAGTAAAGATTTCTTCCGGAGACGTCTTTCACCTTCCGCGCGATATTCATGACTTCACCGGTCGCCGTGAGGAGTTGGCGCGAGTACAAGACCTGTTGCATCGGCACGATCAAACGAGATCTACTGCGGTAGTAGGGATCGTCGGCAAACCAGGCGTTGGGAAGACCGCTCTAGCCATTCGAGCGGCCCACGAGCTAAGCTCACAGTTTCCTGACGGTCAGCTATATGCGGATTTGCGCGGTTTTCATGGGCATCCTGCTTCGCCCAGCTATGTTCTTGCTGAATTTCTGCGGGCACTGGGGGTAAAAGGGCGGCGCCCTTCTGGATCCGAGCAGGGTTGAGGATCGGGCTCGACTATATCGAGCCCGCTTGGCTGGTCGGCGAATCCTGGTTGTCCTTGACAACGCGGCCGATACCAAGCAAGTGCGCCATCTCCTACCCGGAAGCTCGACTTGCGGAGCAATCATCACGAGCCGCCGCTCCCTGGTGGGGCTTGAGGGCGTCACGATTGAGGCCTTGGACGTCTTCTCCCCAGAGGAGGTGGAGCTGCTCGCCAAACTGGAAGGCTACAATCGAGTGGAAACTGAGCCGCAGGCGACACGAGAAATCGTGCACCTGTTTGGTTACCTGCCCCTCGCGGTTCGCATTGCTGGTGGCTTGCTCAGGGTTAGACCGCGCTGGTCGCTGGAATCGTATCTTGGGCGCCTCAGGAGGGAGTGCAGTCGACTTGGCCCTGGAGTCCTGTTTTCAGAGGTCCGGGCAAGCTTCATGTTGAGCTATAATCGCCTCGACAAGGACGAGCAGCGTTTGTTTGACGCTCTAGGCCTGCTAGAGGCTGTCGACTTCACCGCGTTTATTTCGGCAGCGCTCCGAGACGTCTCCGTTGAGGACGCCGAGATTCTTCTCGACGCCCTGCTGGACGCGCAGCTCGTCGAGACCGCTCGAGGCGGTGCGTCCGGGCAGCCACGTTACCGCCTACACGACCTGCTACGAACCTTCGCCCGCGAGCGTCTCGCCAGAAATGAGCCTGAAAGCGCCCAGCGCGCGGCGCATGAGCGGGTCCTCCATGCCTACCTCGCTGTCGCGCAGGTGGCGGCCGCCAAGCTAACACCCGGTGCCTTGCCGGAAGTCGCAGAACGAGGTGCACAATCGCGGCAAGGGAGCATGTCCAGCCTGGCCGAGGCTGAAGTAGGTGATCCCCGTGTATGGTTCACGGTCGAGCGTGATCACTTGATCGCCAATGTGCGGCAGGCCCACCAACGCGGGTTCTGGGAGTTGACCTGGCAGCTCGCCGTCACTTTGACCGACTTCTTCGAGCTCCGCGCTCGCTGGTATGCCTGGCACGAAACCCACGAGCTGGCTCTCGACGCCGCCCGCCGAGCTGGCGACCGGCGCGGCGAGGCACTCACCCTTCGCCAGCTGGCTAGGCTACACCTTGAACGAGACGAATGGGACGAGGCGATCTCAAGGTTCAATGAGAGCCTTGCAATCTCTCAAGAGCTGGGAGATCGACTTTGCGAGGCTCGCGTGTGGCGTGGCCTGGGCAGAGCCTATCGAGACCAGAGCCGTTCGGTTGAGGCGGCTACCTACTTCCAGCGGGCACTGGCAGTCTTTTTGGAACTCGGCGACCGCCGCTGGGAGGCCGCTACTCTACGCAGTCTTGGGCGGACATACCGAGATGTGGGCCGGTCGTTGGAGGCGATCGAGAGCTTGCAGAGATCTCTCGAGATATTTCGAGATCTCGGCGACCCGCACGGTGAGGCGCGGGTACTGCGCAACCTGGGTGATCTCTACCGAGACGAGGGGCGCCAAGATATCGCTGTTGAGTATCTCAACAACTGTAGAACAATCTTTCGAGAACTCGACGATCTCCGCTGGGAGGCGCGGGTCATACGCAGCCTGGGTGGGGTTTACCGCGAGCAGGGCGACTTGGGAAAGGCCGTCCAGTCCTTTGAGAAGGCTCGTGGCATCCTACACAAATTCGGTGACCAGCATGGTGAGGCACGTGCCATACGCGGTCTAGGCGATACTCAGCGTGACCGCAGCGACCTGGACGGCGCAATCGAACACTACCGGCAAAGCCTCAAGCTCTTCAATGCGCTTGATGATCTCCGCTGGCAGGCACGCACGCTGCAAGATTTGGGCGAGCTGCACCGGGCTCTAGGGCATCATGACGAGGCGATGAACTGCTCGGGTCAGGCCCTGAGGATGTTTCGGGAAGTCGGCGACGAGCAGGCAACGGCACGCATTGCGGACGATCTCAATGACCTCGGTGGGTCAGGTCCTTGAATTGGCTTAGGTTCCAGTCATGACAGCCTTGCAACTTCCCTTCAATGAATACCTCACCCAACGATTCGCGCCCGCTCGTCCAAGCGGTCAAGCTCGAGGGCGCCGAGATCCGGAGCAGCCAGGAGGAACTGCTTGAGGTCTGGCTTGTCCGAGGCCAGCAGCGCCCGGGGTCGGAGTGGCTGAGGTCAGGTTGCAGGTTGATGGACCCCGGGCCCGGGCGGGGGGACCAGGCCCAAGGCCCGGGGTCGTCTGTCGCCCGGCAGACCGGGCGGCTTCGAAGGGCGGCGTGCCAGCCTTGAGGACGTCGCCGGCATGGCCGAGCGGCCATGCTGCTGAGGTACTCGAGACCCGGGCCGCCAGTTGCGGGATCGTGAACACCCTTCAGGTCGGGGTGGACGAGGGGCCGGCCAGCTGCCGGCCCCTCGTCGCGGTGGCGGCTGGCTCCCCTAGTGGGCAGCGCTCCCGACGTCGACGGTCAGGTTCTTGGGGCCGTGCGGCTTGTTGCCGAAGCGGGCGCCGCCAAGGGCGCACAGCTGGGCTTCGGTCAGCCCCGATGGCGGCGACGACAGCGACGTCGCCGAGCTGGTGCCGTTGGTCACCTGGCTGGCGGCCAGGGTGTTGGTGCCCTCGTGGCAGACCAGCACGATGATGACGTGCTGGCGCGGGTTGACGAACGTCAGCGACAGGGTGGTGCCAGCACCGACCACCACGTTCTGGTCGGCCGCAGTGTCGTGGTCTGGCACCCCGGTGGTCTCCACCACCCAGTACCGCCCGGGCACGACATCGCTGATGGTGCAGTTGCCGTCCGCGCCGGTCGTGCAGGTCTTGGCGGTGGCGGTGTCCTCGGCGCCGTGCGGCGCCGCCCCGTTGAGCGGCGGGTTGTCCACGAACAGGGTGAAGACCGCACCCGCAAGCGGGTTGCCGAGGTCGTCCTGCTTGTGGATGTTGATCGTGCCGCGGGTGCGGTTGGTGAAGGTGCAGGTGACCTTCTCGTCGACGGCGACGTCGATGTTGGTCACCGGGCTGCCGTCGTCGCAGGTCGCGCTCACCAGCTGCCAGCCCGTCGGCACGGTCTCCGCGGCGCTGTAGCCGGAGCCCGCAAAGACCTGGCCGCTGCTGTGCTGCTCGCCGTCGTGCAGGCTGAACGACTGGTTCAGGCTGGACGGCCCGCCGGTGAGGGTGAAGTCGAAGCTGGTGGTGGTCGGGTCCGGGCTGGGGTCGGTGACCTTGCGGATGATGATCTCGCCGCAGTTGGAGATACTCACCGGGACCGGCGCGATGAAGTCCTTGACCGCCGCGGTGAACGCGTCCGACGAGCGGCTCTTGAGGTAGGCGCCGCTGAAGGCGTCACACTGGCCCGGCGGGAGCAGCCCAGAGTCGGTCAGGTTGATGGCCGCCTCACCGAACGTGCGCGCCGACAGGGTCCTGGGGTTGTTGGGCGGGATCGGGTCGGTGACCGAGCCGGCCGGGGGGTTGTTGGTCGGGTCGTTGATCGACCCCTCGAAGTTGCCGGCCAGGCTCTGCACCGGTCCCCAACACGGCACCGTGTTGTTGGCCTCGCACACCGTGGCCGGGTTGCCGCTGGTCACCCAGCGGTGGAACCCGAGGGTCGGGGTGGTGCCGCCCTGGGACAGGTCGTATTTGATCAGCAGATCCCCGGCGGTGCGGACCGGCGTCACCCCGTTACCGCTGAGCGTGGTCGACTGGTTGAACTCGAAGTCCATGTTGGTGGTGCCCGACGGCTCCTGCACCCGCTCCCAGGCCAGGTACAGGAACTGCTTGGTGCCCACCCGCTGGTTGGCGACGTAGAAGCGGGTCAGGTCGCTCTTGTTGGGCGGGATCGACCCGGTCACCACCGTGGGGACCGCGGTGTCCTCCTTGGTGCCCTGGCCGAACGAGTTGTCATCCCGCCCGACAATGTCGACTGCGGTCGCCAGGTTGGGTGCGTTGGCCCAGTCCTGGGTTTCGTCGTTGAGCACCAGGTTGCCGTCGCCGGCGTCAAACGGGCTGCCGGTAAGGTTGGCCAGGCCCGGGTAGACCAGCGCGAGGGCCAGCAGAATCGCGGTGGTGGTCGGCAGGACAACGCGGCGCACAAGTCGACGCCGCAAGCTTGAAACCTTCATCGAAAAAAACCCCCCATTGGAAGCGTCGACCGACCGACGGAGGGCAGCCCACCACACGATGGCCATGCAACCCCCCCGGTTCGGTGGCACAGGACCGGTTCAGGCGCTGGGGGAGATCCCCGTCGCCTGTCTTCTGCCAGCGGTGACCGGTATCAACCGGACATTGGGTTCGCCCTCATGGCGCACCATCTCCTTCCCTGCTGCGGGAGTTGCCCGTAGATAGGGCATAAATCCAAGATATGGCTCTTATGTCTCAGATTTCATTTGGCTTTTGGACGTCCCTTGTTCACCGCAGCTGGGCCAGGTTCAGGGCAGCACAGTGGCCTTCTCAACGCGACGTTCCCCCCCACCGCTTGGAGACCAGCGGTCCACTAGGGCGCCGGCTGCGTCCCGGCGCGCGCTCACCCGAACTCACGGCCGCGGCGGGACTGCCAGCCTGCCGCGACCGGTACCAGTCAGACCTCGAAGAACCCGCTGGAGGCTTGAAGGTGTTGATGCCACTGGTGCTCACGCGGTTTGGGTCACGTCCGTGAGCGGGCGATTTGGGGAGAGGAGTCGCTTGGCCACGAAGGTACACGGAATTCTCTAGCGGGCGGCGATAGGGGTGATATCCACAGTTCTACATAGCCTGCTCTGCTTGACCGCTCGGCTGGGCAGGCCAAACCGGCCCCGTTAGGGGTCCCCGCGCGACAACCTAGACGTTCCTGGGTCGACACGCCCAGGTGAATGGTGCTCGGCCTGGCCAAGTTGTCCGGCGGGCCCCAAGTGAGGGATGCGACACAAACGGGGGCCGGTTGGCCCCCGTTTGGTGGCTGCTTGTCGTCCAGTGTGCCGGTAATGAGCGTGGGAGAGACGCGGGCGATTCCACTCGGCTGGACGATCAGCGAAGGTTGACGAAGGTCCTGCTTGCGTCCGGGACGGGAGTGGAGACGTTGTTGGTGGTGTCGGTGAGCGTGATGCCCGTGTAGGAGACCGAGGCAAGCACCAGTGTCTGGCCAGACGGGGCGGACGGGTCAGCGCCTGGGCGGGCTGGGCGCGCCGGGGAGGCCCATCTCGACGTCGAGCGGCACGGTCAGCACGCGGGAGCCGGTCTCGACCAGAGCGGTGACGTCCCAGCGTCCGGCGATCGACAGCAGGTTGCCCTGCCCGTGCCAGCGGCCGTCGCCGTCGCGGGCGAGGTCCAGCGAGGAGGCCTCCAGGTCCGGACGGGACCGCAGCGCGCTGCTCAGCCGGAGCCGCTGGACCGGCAGGGGCGCGCCGGTGTCGTAGTCGGCCACCCTGGCGGCGAAGCGATTGGGCCCGGCCACGCCGGGGGTGACGGTCAGGGTGACCCGCAGAGAGGTCGCGTAGTCGCTCCCGCTCGCCTGCACGGTCGTGGGCGCCGCCGGCGCCTGGGACGCCGGCGCGGGCGTGGCGCCGGGGGGCAGCTCGCTCAGCAGCGCCGCCACGGCCAGCACGACCGCGGCCAGCCCCAGCTCGCCGCGGACGGTCCCCCGCAGCCGGGCGACCGGGATCTGCCCGGCTCGCAGCGCGGGGATGACCAGGTAGCGGTTGCCCGCGCCCATCCCCGCCAGCGCGGCGAACACCACCACCTTGACCAGCAGGGCACGCCCGTAGCCGCTGTCGGCCAGGCGCTGCCAGCCGCCCAGCTCGTCCAGGGTGCGGGCCACACCGGTGGCCACCACCACGACCAGGCCGGCCGCGGCCAGCCGGGAGAAGCGCACCGACGCGGTCACCTGCTCGGCGCGGGACTGGCCGCGCAGGCCCTGCAACAGCCAGGCGAGGCCGCCGATCCACACGCCGACCGCGACCAGGTGGGCCCACTGGGCCAGCAGGTTGAGCCCGCGCAGCGGGGACGGGGCGGCGGCGTGGCCGGCCAGGGTGTGCACCAGCAGGCCGCCGGCGGCGGCCAGGGCCAGGACGGCCAGAGGCCGTGCCGAGGCCAGGGGCCCTGGCCGGGCCAGGTGCCGGGCCGGGCTGGGGCGGGTCAGCAGCAGCGCCACTGCCCAGGCGGCCACGAGCAGCGCCGCACCACGGCCGAGCAGCCACAGGCCCGTGGCCGACCCGGCCAGCCGGACCAGGGACACCTCCGCCGCCGTCGCCGCTGCCACCGCCATGAGCACCAGCCCTGCGGCGGCCAGCAGCAGGGCGGTAACCAGCAGGCGGGCGGGCCGTCCGGGCAGGCGGCGGTCGAACACCGCCAGACCGGTCGCGGCCGCCCCGATGAGCAGGGCGAAGCCCCAGTAGACGGCCCAGCGGCCGGCCACGCCCAGGCCGGTCGGCGGGTCGCCCGACTGCCGCACGGCCGCTGGCTCGACGCCGATGATCGTGCCGGGGGCCTGGTCGCCGACGCCGAAGGCGAACACGCCCCTGGTGGTGTGCCCGTCCACGCGCGACACCACCCGCCAGCTCACCGTGTAGACCCCCGAACCCAGCGCGTCCAGCGGCACGCTCAGCGCACGCGGCTGCCCGGGGACCGGCTGCACCCTGCCCCGCTCGACCGGGCGCCCGCTGGCGTCGAGCACGTGCACGGCGGACAGCGCCCGCTCCGGTGCCTCGCTGAACTCCAGGCGCACCGCCTGCGGCGGCTGGGTGAGCGCGGACCCGTCGGCGGGCTGGGAGGCACGAAGGTTGCCGTGGGCCCCGGCCGCCGGGCCTGTGGCGAGCAGCCACAGGCCGGCGAGCAGGGCGGCAGCTGCCAGGCGTCGCATCGGACCGGCTCAGACCCGGAGCTTGTTGAGCTCCTGGGTCGGCTCGGGATCGGCCCGCAGCGGCGCGGGCGGGGCCGGGACCGGAGGCGCCTGAGCCCTGCGCCGGGCGCTGCGCGCGGCTGCCATGGCGATGCCGGCGAGCACGATCCCGATCAGCCCGAGCAGCATCCCGGCGAACGCGAGCTGGCGGGCCTGCGCGAGCTTGCCGTCCGCGCGCCGCTCGGCGGCCCGGCTCAGGGCCAGGACGCTCTGCACCGAGGCGGTGAGGCGGGGCACCTCGCGGTCGAGCCGCTGGGCGAGCTGCCCGGTGCTCGGGTCCTTGAGGGCAGGGAAGGCGGTCTTGGTGGGATCCAGGACGTCGCCGAAGGTCTTGGGGCCGGAGGTGAAGACCTGGTTGACCTTCTGGCCGTTGATGGCCCCGTGGACGTGGAAGCTGTACCGGCCCGGCGCGCTGGGCACGAAGAAGCTCTGGTAGTCGCCCGGGGTGCCCCACTCGTCGCCGAAGTGCGGCTCCAGGGGCAGGACGATCTTGGGAAGGGCGGGATCGGCCTTGGTGCCGTAGAAGCCGTGGACCGCCACCTTGCTGACGTCCAGGTCGGTCACGGGCTTGCCGCTGGCGTCGCTGACCATGAGCTGGACGCTGTTCTTGGAACCCGCGTAGGCGGGCTCGTCACCGAAGCCGACGACCAGCTCGTACTTGCCGACCTTCCTTCCCTCGTGGGCGGATGCGGGCACGGCCATGACGGACAGGAGCATGGCGGCGACACCGACGGTTGCCACCAGCGGCACGATCCTCCTGGCCCCCATGCCCGGTCGGCGTGCGTTGCGTTGCATTGTTGCCCCCTTTACTTCGGGCTCGGCGATAACGTGAGGATAGATAGCGATCTCTCTCATACCTAGATCGCCAGGTGAAAAAGGCTTTAGAATAAAGAGAGCTTCATGGACCGGTGGCTCGGCGAGATGCTCTTGGCAAGGGGCGTGGCTGATGAAGCTTCTTGTCATCGAGGACGAGCCAGAGATCGCATCGTTCCTGCTGAAGGGATTGCGGGCCCACGGCTATACCGTGGAGCACTCCGTCACCGGCGCCGGAGGATTGGCCCTGGCCAGGCAGGCCGACGTCGACCTCGTCGTGCTCGACCTGCGACTGCCGGACCTGGACGGCACCGACGTGCTGCGCCGCCTGCGCGCCACGGGCAACCACGTGCCCGTCATCGTGCTCACCGCCCGTGGCGACACCGCCGACCGGGTCGAGGGCCTCGACCAGGGCGCGGACGACTACCTCACCAAGCCGTTCGCGTTCGACGAGCTACTGGCGCGCATCCGCGCCCGGCTGCGCCGGCGCGAGGGCGAGCAGGTGATGGTGCTGGAGGTCGCCGGGCTGGCCCTGGACCTGCGCACGCGGAGGATCCGCGTGCACGGGCGCGAGCTCGATCTGACCGCCCGGGAGTTCGCGTTGCTCGAGATGTTCCTGCGGCACCCGCGGCAGGTGCTGAGCCGGGAGCGGCTGCTGTCGCGGGTCTGGGGGCTGGACTTCGATCCCGGGTCCAACGTGGTGGACGTCTACGTCGGGCATCTACGCCGCAAGCTCGGTGAAGGCTTGATCCAGACGGTGCGGGGCATGGGCTACCGCCTGGTGGCAGATCACGACCAGGGGACGAAGAGCCAGAACGTCACGCCGTAGCCGGGACGGTTGCGGGCACCCGCCGAGCCGCCGTGCGCCTCGGCGATGCCGCGCACGATGGCAAGGCCGAGCCCGGTCCCGGGGACCGCGGTGTTGAGCCGGCGGAACGGCTGGAAGACCCCCTCCTCCTCCCCGGCTGGCAGGCCGCCACCGCGGTCCTCGACCTCGAAGCGGACCCCGTCCGGCTCCCCGACCAGCCGCAGCTCCACCGGGCTGCCGCCCGCGGCGTGGAGCGCGGCGTTGCGCAGCAGGTTGAGCAGCGCCTGGGTGAGCCGCTGCGGGTCCGCCTGCAGGACCATGCCAGGTGGCACAGGCTCGACGCGCAGGTGCCCGTCGAGCAGCGGCGCCGCGTTCGCCGCCAGCTCGTCCACGAAGCTGTCGAGTGGGACCTGCTCCGGTCGCAGGAACTCGGGGTGCTCGGCCTTGGCCAGGGTGGCCATGTCCTGGACGATCCGGCCCATGTGCGCGAGCTCCCCGATCACCCGCCGGTGGGTCTCGGCCACCTCTTGCGGCGGGGCGTCGGTGCCCAGCACCTCGAGGTGCCCGCGGCAGATCGTCAGCGGCGTGCGCAGCTCGTGTGACGCCTCGCTGATGAACCGTCGCTCCCGCTGGAACGCCGCTTCGAGCCGGTCCAGCATCTGGTTGATCGTGGCCGCCAGCAGCTCGGCCTCGTTGCGCTCGTCGGTCTCGGGCACCCGCTTGGTGAGATCACCCTGCTCGGAGATGGCGTTGGCCGTGTGCGCGATGTCCCGCATCTGGTCACGCTCCCGCAGCCTGGCCCGCCACCCCCGCTGGGTCAGGTAGGAGAGCGCCAGCGGGACCAGCAGCAGCGGCACGATCAGCGGGGCGGTGGCCCACAGCACCCCGCCGAGCAGGCCGATGGCCAGGCTACCCGCCCAGTTCATCAGCGTGAGGCGGAACGGCGCCGCCAGCACCCGCCAGAACGGCGCACCCTCCATCAGCGAGACGACCAGCGCCACCGCCATCTCGTTCAGGACGTACAGCGCTCCCATGGCCGCGCCCGCCGCTCCCCAAGCGGCGGGCGAGGTGGGGCTCGCGGGCGCGAGGGCCTGGTAGACCAGCTCGGCAACGGTGATCCCGATGAGGTGCTGGCCCAGGTTGAAGGCCTTCTTGTGCAACGGCCAGGGTTGGAAGGCCTGTCCCAGGAGGAGCCCGGCGGCAACCGTCAGGGTCAGCACGCTGGGCTCGGCCACCAGCAGCGCGGCCGCCCAGACCGCGTCGACGAGCGAGAAGACCTGCCGCTCGTCGCCATAGGGCAGCGGGAGGGGGAACTGCTCCAGGACCACGCTGAGCGTGGTCAGCGCCACCCAGGCCCACAGCTCGGTCGCGTCCCACCGGGCCACCTCAGGGAGCCGGAACGCCAGGCATCCCAGGCCGCCCAGCGTGACCAGCCCGATGAGCGCGCGGGCCGCCGGCGGCCGCCGGCGGCCCGCGCCTGTCTCAACTCCAGCTCTCGGCGCCCCAGTGCTTGATCTCCCAGCCGCTCGGGTCGACTCCGAAGGTGCCCCAGTGCTTGATCTCCCAGCCGCTCGGGTCGTCTCCGAGGCCGCCCCAGTGCTTGATCTCCCAGGCACTCGGGTCGTCTCCGAGGCCGCCCCAGTGCTTGATGCTCCAGGACCTGGCGTCCCAGCCCATGCCGCTCCAGGAGTCCCCGCCCTGGGGCTCGACCTCCCACCCAGGAGCCTCGGCCACCAGGCGGGACCAGGGCGACCATGGCCACGTCGCGGTTGTCCAAGACGTGGCCGTCCACGCGGCCGCATCCCATACCCTCCCGAGCGCGTCCACCTCGCCGGCGACCGGCTCCGGCGCACCGTCGCCGTCAAGGTCAGTGTACGCGCGCAGCGACCCGCGGCTGGCCTCCAGGGAGCCGCGACCGGTCGAGGACCGCAGGCCCTGGTTGGCAGGGTGGGACCGGTACGCCCCGCGCCTCACCGCCGCGGTCGCGGCGCCGGCGTCCACCAGGCCGGCGCCCGCGCCGGGCTGGCCGGCAAGGTACTGCTGCGCGGTGTCGAGCAGCGCCGCCTTGGCGACGTCGGGCCGGAGGGCCGGGTCCTCCTGGTACAGCAGCGCGGCGACGCCGGAGACGACCGCGGCGGCCTGGGAGGTGCCGGTCCCCTTGAAGTAGTGGCGGTTGTAGCGCGCGGCCGGACGGAGACGGTCGATCGTGCTGTCCACGGCGCGGATGCCGAGGATCGAGGTGCCCGGCGCGACCAGGTCCGGCTTTGCCACGCCTTCGGCGGTCGTGCCCCGGCTCGAGAACGGCGCTACCACGTCGTCGCCGGTCCTGCTCGTGTTGTTGAGGTCGGCCGCGCCGACGGTGAGCACGAAGGGGTCGTCGCCGGGCTTGCGGATGGTGGGCGACACGAGCTCGCCGTCGTTGCCGGCCGCCACCACCACCAGGATCCCCGACCGCCACACCCGCTCGACCGCGTAGTCGAGGGGGTCGACCAGGTAGCTCTGGGTGGAGTCGGTGCCGAAGGACAGGTTCAGGACCTTGATGCCGAGGCGGACCCGGTTGGAGACCACCCACTGCAGGCCGGCGAGCACCACCGAGACGTCGGTGGCCCCGCTCCAGTTGGCCACCTTCACCGACACGAGCCGGGCCGTGGGCGCGGCGCCTTGATAGCCACCCCCGCTGCTGCCGCCCGCGCTGCCGTCCATCATCTCGCCGTTGCCGGCGATCACGCCGGCGAGATGGCTGCCGTGCCCGAAGCGGTCGTAGCCGTCGCGCTCCTCGGTCAGGTCCACCCGAGCCAGCACCCGGCCGTCGAGGTCAGGCGTGCGGGTGATGCCGGTGTCGAGCAGGGCGACGGTGGACGGTTCGCCGCCCCGGCGGTGCCGGTCCAGACCGATCGCCTTGCGCCAGGTCCGGTCGGCGGGAAGCGGGTCGTGGTCCTTCGGGTCGTCGCCGTCCCCGTCGCCGCCGGTGAGGCCGTGCATGCGGATGCGGCCGTCCGGCCAGAGGCGCTGGACCGCCGGGGAGCCGAGCAGGCGCGGGAGCCGGTCGGCGCGGATGCGGGCCGCGAAGCCGCCAATGATCGGGAGCTCGTGGGTCACGGTCCCGCCGAGCTGGCGCACCAGCCGCTCGGCCCGGGCCGAGCCGGGGTCGCGCTCCCGGACGATGAGCGGGACGGTCGCGCGCGCCGCGGTCACGCCGCCCTGTCCTAGCGAGCCGCCCGCCTCGTCGGGGGCGGCCGGCGTACCGGGAGGGAGGGCCGCGACCAGCACGAGCGCGAGCAGCGCCAACAGCGCGCAGCACGACCGTATGGACGACGACAGACGAACGGGGAGGCCAGGCAGCTGCCATGCCATGGGGGCTACTCCTGTTGGTCGCATCTGGCGAGATGGCCGTCCCGGCCAACCCGCGTGCAACCGGCGATCTTGCCGTTGGGGGGGCGATCTCGCCGTTGGGGGTGTGATTCTGGGTCCGCCACTTGTTGCGTGCCGGAGTACGAGATCACGTCCGGCCTAACGGACCACTAACGGATCCCGGCCGGAAGGGATCAGCCGCAGGTCAGGGAGGAGCCGCGCAGTCAGGGAGGAGCCGCGCAGTCAGGGAGAGGCCGCGCAGTCAGGGAGAGGCCGGGCAGCTCAGGATCAGCCGCACGTCACGGAGAGCGCCGGGCGGCTCAGGGACGGGGCGTGCCTCTGGCGCCGTGGCCCGTGCCCTGTTAAGGTATGCGGGCACGGGCATGCGTGCACACAAAACAGACGGAAGGATCCGTCAGGGAGACGTTACCACACAGGAGGCCATTTGTCAACCCTGGCCAACCGAGTCGCGACCGCCGCACACCACGACCGCGGGCAAGGGGGAGCATGAACGACTTCCGGATCGGGGACGAGACCCAGCTGGCGGGCCGGCCGGGTGATGACACCGAAGCACCCGCCGGTCTGCCCGATGGTGCCCAGCACCATCCGCACAGCCCGCTCACGCAGCTCGAGCAGGAGCAGGCGCTCACGCAGCTCGAGCAGGAGCAGGCATACGTGTCCATGCTGTACGGCCGGGTGGACGGGTTGCGGGCCCGCACCCGCGCGCGGCTGGCGCAGTTCCTCCGGCAGGAGGGGGGCGGGACCCTCCAGGCGCGACTGGACCGCGACACGTTCGTGGCCAGGCTCACCAACCGGCTCGCGCAGCTGGCCGCGGCGGAGAACGGGCTCTGCTTCGGCCGGCTCGACCGCCGGGACGGCTCCCGCCTGTACGTCGGGCGCCTGGGACTGCTCGACGACGAGCGCGAGCCGCTGCTGGTCGACTGGCGTGCCCCGGCTGCACAGCCGTTCTACCGGGCCACGCCGGTCGCTCCCGACGGCGTCGTGCGCCGCCGCCACCTGCGGACCAGGAACCGCGTGGTCACGGGCATCGATGACGACGCGCTCGACCTCGACGCGCTGAGCCAGGACGAGCGCGGCCGCTTGAGCGGCGAGGCGGCGCTGCTCGCCTCCCTCACCGCGAGCCGCACCGGCCGCATGGGCGAGATCGTCGCGACCATCCAGGCCGAGCAGGACCGCGTCATCCGGTCCGGCCTGCCCGGCATCCTGGTCGTCCAGGGCGGGCCCGGCACCGGGAAGACCGCCGTCGCACTGCACCGGGCCGCCTACCTCCTCTACACCCATCGCCACCGGCTGGCCAGGCGCGGCGTGCTGGTGGTCGGGCCGAACCCGACCTTCCTCCGCTACATCGAGCAGGTCCTGCCCTCCCTCGGCGAGACCGACGTGCTCCTGTCCACGGTCGAGGGCCTGTACCCGGGGGTGACCGCGACCGGTCGCGAGCCGGTCGAGGCGGCCACGGTCAAGGGCGACCTGCGCATGGTCGACGTGCTGGCCGCGGCGGTCCGCGACCGCCAGCGCGTGCCCGACGACACGCTCGAGGTCACCGTCGACGGCCAGGTGCTGCGCCTGGACCGGGCGACCTGCGAGCAGGCCCGGCAGCGGGCGCGCATGGCCGGCACGCCGCACAACCGGTCCAGGCGCGTCTTCGAGCACGAGCTGCTCACGGCGCTCGCCCATCAGGTGGCCACCCGCCTGACCGTCGACCTGCCAGACGTCGACCTGCCAGACGTCGACCTGCCAGACGACGACCTGATCAACGACGACCTGCCCAACGAGCGGCTGCTGGACGGCGAGCTGGCCGACATCCACGCCGAGCTCGCCGGCGCGCCCGAGGTGGTTGCGGTGCTGGACCGGCTGTGGCCGTGCCTCACCCCCCAGCAGCTCCTCACCGGCCTGTTCGCCTCGCCCGAGCGACTTGCGTCCGCCGCGCCGGGCCTGCTCCCGTCCGAGCGGGCGCCGCTGCTGCGCGAGCCCCCGGAGGGGCCGGACGATGACGCCCCCGCATGGTGGACATGGGCGGACGTCCCGTTGCTCGACGAGGCCGCCGTCCTGCTGGGCGAGGACGACAGGGCGGCCGCGCACGCTGCTGCCCGCCAGGCCGAGCAGCAGCAGCAGCGCGAGCTGGCCTACGCGCGTGAGGTTCTGGCCGTCGCCACCATCGGGGACGCCGCCCGCTACGCCCCGGACACCAGCGGCCTCGACCCGGCGGACCTGGTGGGCCGGTACCACCGTGGCATGGCGGAGCGGAGCATCGCGGACCGGGCCGGCCAGGACCGGACGTGGACCTTCGGGCACGTCATCGTCGACGAGGCCCAGGAGGTCTCCGCAATGGCCTGGCGGATGCTCATGCGGCGCTGCCCGAGCCGGTCGATGACGGTCGTCGGCGACCTCGCGCAGAGGGGAGCGCCATGGGGCGCCAGCTCCTGGGCACACGTCCTGGACCCGCATGCGGCCGGTGGCTGGCGGGAGACGCGGCTGACCGTCAACTACCGCACACCGGAGGAGGTCATGGCGGTCGCGGCCGACGTGCTCGCAAGCGTCGACGGGGAGATCGAGCCGCCCAGGTCGGTGCGGGCGAGCGGCGTCGCGCCATGGAGCCTGCGGGTCGACGCGACCGCGCTCGCCGCCGAACTGCCGGCTGCCGTCGCCGCCGAGGCGGCCGCGGTCGGTGACGGCAAGCTCGCCGTGCTGGTTCCCGCCGCGCAGGCGGAGGAGCTGGGCCGGCTCGTCACCGCCGCTCTGCCCGGGGCAGCGGCCGGGCAGGACCCGTCCGTCCTCGACGCACCGATCGCGGTGCTGACCGTTGCCCAGACCAAGGGACTGGAGTTCGACGCGGTGGTCGTCGTCGAGCCGGAAGCCATCCTGGCCGAGTCCCCGCGCGGCGGGAACGACCTCTACGTCGCGCTCACGCGCGCGACCCAGCGGCTCGGCGTGGTGCATACCGGGCACCTGCCCGCGGTGCTCGCACGCCTGCGCTCGCAGCGGACCGACCCGCCCGCTCACTTGGCGTCGGCGTAACAGTCGGCGTAACAGTCGACCACGGCGGTCTGGACCGGGAAGCGGAACCGGGGTGGCGCCGACCACCAGACGCGCGGTCAGGCGGGGACCGGACGCGGTCAGGCGGCCGGGCGCGGTCAGGCGGGGGGCCGGGCGCCCGGGCGGTCGGGGTGCGGCAGCGCCGTGGGGCGGTTCTCGCCGATCCAGGCGTCGATCCGCTCCCACCAGTCGTACAGCCAGCGGACCTGCGCCGCGCGCCCGGGCGGCACCTCGGCGGCGGGCACGCGCCACCAGCGCGCCTTGATGACCTGCTCCATGGGCAGGCCGCGCCAGATGTCGCCCACGGTGACCATGTGGTCGAGGCCGGTGTGGGCGACGAAGACCACGTCGGCGGCTGGCGCCGCCGCGATCGCGGCCAGCGCCCCGCCCGGCTGCGGCGCCAGCAGGTGCTCCATGGCCCGGGCGCGCATCGCCTCCTCGACCCGGTGGCGCTCTTCCAGGCGCCGGATCGCGCGGAGCCGGCGGCGCGGGGTGAAGTTGCCGCCCTCAGGGAAGATGACCAGCGCCCCCTTGCGCCCGAGCCCCGCAGCCAGCCGCTCGATCTCCTGGATGGCGCCGGCGCCGCGCCCGGGCGCGACGAACGCGTTGGGCAGGCGGTTGATCATCACGTCGAGGCCGGGGTCGAGCTGCAGGATGGCCTTCATCACGATCCGGGGCTCGCGCCGGTACCTGCTCAGCAGCTGGTGGACCAGGAGGAACGAGTCGCCCGGTCCGGCATGGCGGCTCAGCACGATGACCGGACGGGCCAGGCGCGCGCCCGCCTCCTGCGGGGTCAGCTCCGGCTCCTCGACCTCCACCCGCAGCCGGAAGGCGCGCGTCGCCACCCGGTACAGGGTGGTGAGGAACCAGCGCATGATGGCGTAGTGCCGCTCCTGGTACGGCTCGGAGCGCAGCCGCCCGCCGAAGCCGCTCGTGACCCACAGCCCCAGGCACGCGAAGAGCGCGATCGACTCGAGAGCGAGCCAGGCCAGGCCCAGGTAGAGCAGCCGGAGCGCCCGCCAGCGGCCCGGGAGCCAGGGCGACACCGCAACGGCCAGGAGCACCAGGAAGGGCACGTTGATGCCCACGGCCACGGTGACCACCAGCACGAGCGGCGCGAGCACCAGCCGTCGGACGATGCGGGGCGGGAGCACGCCGCTCACCCGCCACCGGCCAGGTAGGCGGCGGACGCCGCGTACGCCCGCTCGATGCGCTCGTCGACGCGGGAGACGTCCCGGTAGCGGAGCTGGGACAGGTCGGCGCCGCGCTGGGCGCCGTTCACGCCCGCGGGCAGGACGTGCACGGTCACACCGGGCGGGAGCGCCGCCATCTCCTCGGCGAAGCGGTGGCGGCGGGCGATCTCGAACGCGACCAGGCCGACCTCCCAAGGGCGCCGCGGTGCCTCCAGGGGACGCTCGATGCGGCCGACGTGGAGGACGTAGACGGTGCCGGCGCCGAGCGTCACCGCGCGGCTGACCGGGATGCTGTGGACCAGCCCGCCGTCGAGGAAGTGCTCGTCCCCCACCCGGACGGGGGGCAGCAGGCCGGGCACGGCGGTGGAGGCGAGCACCGCCGGGACGATCGGCCCGCTGGTGAACCAGTGTGCCGCGGCGCGCTCGATGCTCGCGGCCACGCACTGGAAGGCCACGGCCAGCTCCTCGATGCGCTCGACCGGCAGCAGGTCCTCGAGCAGCCGCTTGAGCGGCTCGTTGGGGTGGAGGTGGGTTCCGGACCGGGCCAGCGTGGCCACCCGCCCGAACAGCGAGCCGGCGAACGCCTCGCTGGCCACGCCGTCGCGCCACATCTCGACCAGCCGAGGCACGGCGCCAGCCGGGTCGGCCGCGACCACGACGCCGTTGAGCGCGCCGACCGAGGCGCCGATGATCAGGTCGGGCCGGATCCCGGCCTCGGCCAGCGCCTGCAGCATGCCGACCTCGTGGGCGCCGAGCATCCCGCCACCCCCGAGCACGAAGGCGACCTGCTGCCGCTCCGGGTCCGGCCGGGTGAAGCGCGCGGGGTCTCCCGTCACGGTCCCTCCTCGTCTCGCGGTGATCCTGGCTGTTGCGGTGTCGCCCTGGCCACCGGGCGTTGCTCCACGGGCGGCGGCCGCCGCGCGGCTCGGCTCAGTCGAACAGCGACGCCTGCTCGCCGTCTCCCCACTGGGCAGCGGCCCACCTGGCGCGGCGCAGGTCGACCCCCTCCCCGAACGGCGTCATCGGCGTCCCCTCGGCCCGGAGCAGCGCGAGCTGCCGGTCGCGCAGGTGGGGTGCTGGCGTGCCGTCGGCACGCAGCACCCTCCACCAGGGCACTCCGTCGCCGTGCCTGAGCAGCACCTGCCCGACGTCGCGGGGGGTGGGCGCCGGGGCGAGCTCGGCCACGTCGCCGTAGGACAGCACCCGCCCGGAGGGGATCCGCTCGACCACGGCCAGGACACGCTCGACCACATCGTTCATACCGATGATCGCACCACTTGTCCCCGGACCCGTCAACACGTCACGGCGGCTGCCAGCGGCGACCACGAAGCTGCGCAGCCGCCGGCCGAGCGGGGCATCGTGCCGCTCAGCGCTTGTGGCGCAGCGTCTGCCGGATGCGGTCGAACGCCTCGTCGAGGATGGCGGCGCACTCGCGGACCTGGGCCTCGGTGAGCTGCATCCGGTGCGCGAGCTGGTGGGTCAGGTGCAGGAACCGCTGCAGGCGCTGCTCGAGCTCCTCGGCCGACGGCGAGCACCAGTCCCCGGTCCAGTCCCGGCCGTGTGGCGCCGACCCGCTCCAGTCCTCAGACCAGGGGCGCCCGTGCCGCTCCCCGCGCTGCCGGCTCTCGTGCCGCTGCTCGCGGCGCATCTCCCGGGCGGCCTGCTTCAGCTCCTGCTTGAAGTCACGGATGGTGCCGCGGACCTCCTCGCGGATCTCCTTGGCCAGGTCGCGCACGGAGCTGTGGATGTCGGCCTCCAGGTCGGCCAGCTCGTCCCGGCGCCGGTCCAGCTCCTCGCGGCCGGCGTCGGTGATCCGGTACACCTTGCGCCCGCCTTCCTGGCTGCGGGTGACCAGCCCCTCGGCCTCGAGCCGCTGCAGCCGCGGGTAGACCGTGCCCGGCGACGGCGCGTACATCCCCATGAAGCGGTCCTCGAGCAGGCTGATCACCTCGTACCCGTGCCGGGGGCTCTCCTCCAGCAGCTTGAGCAGGTACAGGCGCAGCCGCCCGTGGCTGAACACGGTGCTCACGGTGCCTCCCCGGCGGCCTGACCGGGCTCTACCTCG
>DASYUT010000300.1 GCA_036000965.1 Actinomycetes bacterium | reverse complement strand
TGGACGGCTGGGTCGGCCAGGTCGACGTACTGGCCGCTGCCGTCGTTGTCCTCGGCGCGGCAGAGTGCGCAGACGCCGTCCTCGCGGCTGTTGAGCGCGGCCGGGTCGCTGGCCGCCAGGGCGTCGGCCAGGGCTTCGAGCCTGGCGAGGCGGCTGGGAGCGCCGGGTTTCAGGCCGAGGTCTTCGGGGTCGAGGACCGACGCGACATGCTCAAGCACCAGGACGAGCTCGGTCTTGTCGACCTTGCCGGGGTCGACGCCCGTCCCGGTCCAGGGGAGCTTGTTCAGGCGCTCGTTGATGTGGTTGACGGCGGCTTCGAGCAGGCCGGCGGTGTCGTAGCCCCGCCCGGGCGGGGTGGCCAGCGCGGCGGCCTCCTCCTGGCCGTCCAGGACCCGCTGGGCGAACTCGGTGGCGCGGTAGAACTCCTCGGCGCGCAGGGCCGGGTCGCCACGGTGGGACCGCCTGGCCCACTCCAGCAGCTCCCGGACGGCGAGGTCGTGCAGGCGCAGCTCGGTGACGAGAACGCTCGTGTCGGAGGTCAGGTCGGGAATCTCCTCGACCGCCGCGCAGCGCGGGTCGCAGGTGTGCTCGTTGGCCGCCTGCCAGTCCTCAGCGGCCTCGTAGGCTGGCCACACGCGCTCCTGGACGTACTCCGCCACGGCGTCCAGGTCGATCTGGGTCACGGCCCGTCACCGCCGGAGGCCAGGGCCTTGCGGGCCGCCGCCAGCGCGTCGCCCGAGAGGACGGACGCGCCCGTGACGCCCGCGAAGCCGGCGCGCTCGAGCCGCTCCCGGGCGTCGGCGATCCGCCGGTTGCATGCCTTGGCGAGGTCGGAGACGCGCACGGCGGTGGCAGCCCCCCCAGCCCGAGGGAAGTCGGCACCGGGCTGGGGGGGCACGCTGTCCGGGGCGGGGTCGTCGCGGACGTCGCCCGCCACTTCCCCGTCCGCGCTCTCCGCGTGACTGGCGGGCTCGCGCTCGCCCGCCCCGGACGCCTGCGCGGCCACGGCCGCCTCGAAGTGGCGCCGCCGCCCGGCGCCCTCACGCTGCTCAGCTTCGAGCTCAGCGCGGAAGGCCGCCGGGGACGGCGGGGGGGCCGCGCCGCCCCCGGCGGGGCCGCCGGCGAAGTCGTCGGCCGGGTACTCCCACCCGGGCGGCCCGGACTCGAGCTCGGCTTCGTGCTGCCGGTAGAACTCCCCGGCGGTGACCTCGCCCGTGTCGCCGTCCACACCCGGCGGTGGCAGCGCCCGGGGCGGCGCGGTGAGCGCAAACGGGCTCTGCCCGGTCTGGGCGGCGACCTCGGCCAGCGGCACGGCCAGCTCGAGCGCGGGCACGCCGAAGTGCCTGGGCGGCTCCCCCGGACGCTTCACGATCCGCTGCTCGATCTTCAGGAGCGCGGGCAGCATCCCGGCGAAGTGGCCCAGGAACGCCACCATCCCGTCCAGCTCCACCGCGGCGTAGTAGCCGTGGGTCTCAAGCCGCCACACGCCAAGGCCGGGGAGGTCGGGCAGCAGGACGTTCAGGCGGGTGGTGGGCTTGCAGACCCTGGCGCCGCCGGCCTCGAACTCCTCGGCGCAGACGCAGGGGCCGTCACCGAGCAGCTCCCGGGTGCCGTCGCAGCGGCGCTGGCAGCCGCCCCCGGACCAGTGCTCGTACCAGGCCGTGAGGGCGTGCTCGGGCGGGACCACGACGTGCAGGGCGCCCGCGTCGGTGTAGAGCTCGTACTGGGTGCCGGTGCCGGCGGGGGCGCCGTCCCACGCGGTGACGGTGCCGCCGTAGCGGGCCGCAGCGGCGTCCAGCAGGCTCCGGGTGGGGCTGGTGAGGCGCCAGGTCTCCAGCTTCGCGGGGTGGGTGACCGGCTCGCCCCGCTTGGTCTTCCTGCCGGTGTCGACCCTGTGGCCCATCCGCAGCCGGCCGAGCTCCCGCAGGCGTCGTTCGAGGTTGGCGATCGGCATGGCTACTTCGCCCCCGTCCCGGGGCAGTCCCGCTCGGTCGCGCCCCCGTAGACGTTGCCCTGGTAGTCCAGGACCGCCGCCCCGCACACACACGTCCAGCGCAGCGCAGCGGTGAGCCCGGCGGGCGGGTCCCACTCGGGGGTGTGGCCCCGGTCGGTGGCCTGGCGTGGCGGGGGCGGGGGCGTCCAGCTCATGGGGTCTCCTTGCGGGCGAACGGGTTGGGCGGGAAGCGGACCTCGGCCTTGCCGCCCTGCTCCTCGCCCGCGCGGTAGTAGTGGCGCTCGGTGTCGCCCACGTCTTCGCCGTAGCGGGTCAGCGACACGACGACGTCAGCGGGGAGCCAGGCAGAGAGCTGCCGCATGTGTTCCCGCGCCTCGTACCACTTCCCGCTGGTGTGCAGGGCCCCGGCGTCGTGTGGGTAGGTCTCGAAGCCGCAGCCGGTGAGCTGGTGCAGGCGGTGGGCGAGCAGGTCGAGGCGGACGGGCCACTGCCGGCCCGGCGCGCCGGCCTCGACGCGGACCTCGAAGGTTGAGTCGTAGCCCATGTCAGGCCTCCTTGCGGAACAGGGCGAGCAGCAGGTCGGTGCGCTCGGCCCACTCGGTGAAGGTGACGGCGCCGGCGAGCCAGCCGCGGCTCACGAGGAACATCTCGGCGGCCAGGCGCCGCCGCTCCCGCGCGCTCACCGTGGCCTCCCCGGGCCGGCGGGTGCGGGGCAGTGGTGGGCGCCGGGGCCGAGGTGGCCGCAGGCGTCGCAGTAGCGCACGGTCGTGCGCAGCACCCAGCCCCCCCGGGCGTGCCGGTCGTAGGTGCGGCGGTCGGCGACGGTCGAGCACGGCCCGGCCAGGACCGCCTCCACCAGCCGGGCGCTCACGGGGCCGGCCTCCTACCGGACACGGAAGCCACCGCTGCGTCCGCAGCGCGCCAGGAAGCCGACCCACTGCGCCCAGTAGCCAGGCTCCACGCCCTCGGGCACCGGCTCGCCCTGGTCGTGGTAGCGCTTGAGCGCCGAGCGGATCTCAAGCGGCCGCACGAGCCAGCCGTCGTTGGAGGCGAGCTTGTAGCCGGGGATGCCGGGGGTCTCCTCCATGCACGGCCCGTCGGTGACAGCCTGCACCTGGTCGAGGTAGGCGCGCTCGGCAGGCGTGAGGTCCCCGGCGTCCTCGTCGGGACAGCCGGCCAGGCCGAACGCCTCGTGCTTGGGGAACTGCGGCTCCTCGACCGGCCAGAACACCATCCCGAGCCGTTCCATCGCGTCGCGGTAGCGGCCCATGCCGAAGATGTTCAGCCGGAAGTAGGTCCCGTGCTCCCGCTCGAGCCGCTCCCGGTCCGCCAGAGCCGCCCGCTGCGCCGCTTCCCCGGGGCGCTGCCACCAGTCCCGGAGCCCCTCGTACTCGGTGGCCAGGTCCTGCTCGTCGGGGCCGAGCACGCGGTACATGTCGTAGCCCATGTCAGCTCGTCCTCCTCGGGTCCATGGCGCGGGCGGTGTTGTGGCCGCGGGCGGCCCGCAGCGCCTTGGCGTCCTCGCGCTGCCGGGCGGCCTGGGCGGCGCACACGGGGCAGCCCTCGGGGGCGCCGGGGTGGTGCTGGTCGGTGTGGAACGCCTTGAGGCGCTCGAGCTGGGCGGGGGTCACGGGGCCGCCTCGGTCCATGTCGTGGCCCGGCCTTCGGTGCAGCCGCACGGCACCCGCAGCACGAGCGGCTCGGCGTCGGTGCCAGGGTCGAAGCCCTGGACGGCGTTCCACTCCCGTCCCTGGCACGACGGGCAGGCGTCCTCGTCCACGTCGTCGATGTCGGGTTCGAAGTCGTCGTCCCAGGCGTGTGGGACGGTGCAGTCGTCGTGTCCGGCGCTGCCGCAGCCGCCGCAGGTCGGGCAGAACACGTCGACCAGGAGCGTCGGGCCGTCGGTGGCCGTCTCGTAGCGGCCGCCGGTGACGCCGAGGCCGCCGCAGTCCGGGCACGCCGGCCCGGCCACCACCGGGGGTGGGAACGCCACGACGGCGTAGGTGGTCACGGTGCCGCACCGCCTTCGTCGAGCAGCGGCGCGAGCAGGTCGTGCAGGACCCGGTTCCGGTGGGTCGGGCACATGCTGTTGCCCTCGGCCGCGGGCTGGTCGCAGAGGGGGTAGTCGCAGGTCACCACGCCGGGGGTCACGACCCGCCTCCCTCGGCCAGGCGCTCCCGCTCCGCGGTGATGAGGTCTAGGTGGCGGCGGAGGAACGCCTCGAGCTCGCCGAGGGACCCGGAGGCGGCGGTCTCGACCGTCACCATGCGCTCGTCGGCGACCGCCTTGAGGTGGTAGCGGCCGGGGACGCTGGGGAGCTCGTAGAGGTCGAACCTGAGCGCGTCGAGGCTGCGGCCGGCGAGGAAGTGGTGGGCGCTGGCGGACGCGGACGCGCCGGGCTCGGGGACCGGGCCGGGAGTGGTGGTGGAACCGGCAGAGTCGGACATGTAGCATTCCCCCTGGATCGGTGGCGTCCTCTCCTTGGCGGGCTGGGGGCGCCACTGGTGTTGGCGGACCGGGTCGTGGTCGGTCAGGCGGTCTCCTGCTTCGGGAGGCGGATGATCTTCGAGGTGTCGGCGAGCAGCGGGAGGAGCGCGTCGCGGGCCTCGTTGTCGCCCGGGTCGGTCATGAGGTAGACAAGGGCGGCGAGGGCGGTGACCTTCTGTGGGGCCGTCAGGTGCCTGGTCTCCCTGACGAGCCAGGCCAGCTCCTTGT
This sequence comes from Actinomycetes bacterium, assembly GCA_036000965.1. NCBI lineage: Bacteria > Bacillati > Actinomycetota > Actinomycetes > Actinomycetes bacterium. Next base: position 5,616 of record DASYUT010000300.1, on the reverse strand, counting down.
GGTCGGGCTTGGCGAACAGGGACAGGGCGGCGATCTGCTCGACGCGGGTCAGTGGCACGGCGCCTCCTAGGCGGGCTGGGTGCGTGCGCGTTCGAGGTCCTCGAGGCGCTGCTGGAACTCAGCCAGGCCGGCCTTGAGCTGGTCCTCGTCGGCGTTGATGGCGATGTAGTCGAACTCCCGGAACAAGCGCTTCCACGCGTCGCGGACGGTGCGCGCCTGATAGGCCTGCGCGCGGGTGGGCGGGGTGCGGCCTAACGCCTTGTTGTGGTCACGCAGCGCCCGGGTGACGAGGTCAAACGTCAGGGGAGCCCCGTCGGCAAGCTGCTTGGCACGGCGCCACACGTCTGGCGCCTCGTCCCCGTGGTTGTCCTTGAGCAGCCTCGACAGGGGACGGAGGACCTTCTCTGAGCTGCCAGGATTTATTTGCGCCGGGCGCAAATAATTCGCGACCTCGTGCGCCCGGTGGAGCTGGTAGGAGTGCCGTGTCTGGATGCCGATGTTGGCCGTAGGGTCGCCCATCACCCATTTGGTGAACCGGTTGAAGCTGTCCTTCTCGACCGGCCGGCCACGGTTGTGGGTCTTCACCAGCGGGGGCAGGTCATCCACCCAGCGCTTGTCGGCGTAGACCGTGGCGAGGTCGGCAGCCCGGTCGAGGCTCTCCTGGTCTGCCTCCCGCTCGGCCCGCTCGAGCTGCTCGCGGTATGCGCGGAGCCGGCCGAGCGCGGCCTGGTAAGTGTCATCGTCCAGGCGTTGTGACATTGGGACACTTGTGACAGTCATGCGTGGCTCCTCTTGAGCGCGGCGATAGCCTCGGCCGGCATCCCGGGGTTCGCCCAGACGGGGCCGCATGCGGTCTCGACCTGGACGAGCACCGGGGACCCGTCGGGCTTGTGGAGGGTTGCCGGGTCGAGGCAGACGGAGCGGGCGTCACAGACCTTGTGCGGGTTCTCGCCCTGGTTCTCCGGGGCCTTCCCGCACGGCTTGTGGTCGATGCGCTGGTGGGCGTCGAACGCCGACACGGACGTGAAGTGCCGGTGGCAGGCGGCGCAGTGCGCCTCCTTCAGGTCAGTGCCCGGCCGGCCGCAGTCAGGGCACCTCCAGGCATGCGGCTGCTTGCGCATCGGTGCCTCAAGGACCCGGCCGAGGGTCTCGGCCAGCCCACTCACGCCGGCCCCCGCTGGATCAGCGCCGAGGGCCGGACCGTCCCGAGCCGGGACGCCAGCAGGCCGAGTGCCCGTGCCTCCCGGGGGTGGGCGTGGACCCAGGGGTGACACTGGCGGTCGTGCAGCAGGACCAGGTTGCCGGGGAGGTCCCGGGTGGGGTCGGCGGTCCCGCCGGCGCTCTTGGCCTGCTTGTGGTGCAGGACCAGCCGTCCCCGGCCTTCCTCGTACTCGCCGAGGGTGCAGAGCTGGCAGCGGTTGCCCTCGCGGGCGCGGACCGTCGCGGCGGTGGCGGCGGTGACGGCCATCAGCCGGCCACCTCCACCGGCTCGTCCTCGTCGACCAGGTCCGCGGCGGTCACGCCGAGCACGCGGGCGATCCGGCGGATGGTGGAGATCTGCGGGTCGGTCGCGCCGCGCTCGATGTCGGAGATCGTCGAGACGACGAACCCGGCGGCGGCGGCGACCTGGAACTGTGTCATGCCTGCCGCTTCGCGTGCCTTCCGGACGTTTGCGCCAAGCACGAAGACGCCCCTTCCGTTTGCGGTAGGTGACCGGTGTGCCCCCTTCGGTCTGTACCGTACTGCCAGAGGCTATGCTCTGTCAAGTTCCTACATGGCTTGAACCCGAAGTGTTCGGCCAGTACGCTTAGAGACAGACGGGTTCTGACAGAGAAGGAGTGCCACATGGGGGCCAGGGAGTTCGGCCAGCTCGTCGAGCGGGCCATGCGGGAGAAGAACTGGTCCCAGGGCAACCTGGCCGTGGCCATCGGGTTTTTGCCGAGCGGCAAGACCCTCGACGCGACCGGCGTCCGGAGGATCCTCCACGGCGAGCGGCCACTGACCGGCTGGATGCTGGACCGCCTCGTCGCCGTCCTGGACCTCGACCGGGCCGAAGCTGAGGACGCCGCCGTGGCTGACTACCGCACTTTCTTGCGGGTGGGGGGCACGACGAGGAGCCGGGCTGACGCCCTGGCCGCGGCGGGTGCTTCCTCCGGCCAGCCAGGACGCACCATGGGCACATTGGGCGTCCTGGCTGGCCAGCGGCACCGGGTCCGGCTCGGCGCGCGTGTGCCGGTAAGGTGCACCAGGCCGGTTACGGCAACCGCCTGACTCGCGCCGTACCGGTGGTTTGTTCCGGCTGGGAGCGGGTAGGGGACCCGCTTCCGGTGGGGCTAGCCCTCGTCCTTGCTGCGCCGTGCCCGGGCACGGCGCAGCCGGCGGAACGGGTTGGGCGGCCCCTCGTAGTGCTGGGCCACCGGGCGGTGCTTCCCGGTGGGGATGTGGTCGCCCACGGCCGCGTGCGCCTTCGCCGCGAGCTCGCCGAGGTCCCGCTGCGCGTCGGTCTCCGGGTCAGAAAGCAGAGCCTTGAGCATGTCGGCACCCCCGTCCAGCATGACCACCTTCGCGTTCCCGAGTTTAGCGCCAAGCTCCGACGTTGTGGTGTCTAGTCTGCGCAGCGCCTTCATGTTCCGCACCGCCCGGCGCTTGGGCGCCGACCAGGCCAGCACGAAGAACACCGCGGCGAGCCTGGCCGCGGCCCAGCCGCCGAACATCCAGTTGGCGGCCCCGACGAGGTAGACGAGGAAGAAGAAGATCAGCACGCGCCTGCCCTGGAACCCGAGCCACGCGGCCAGCTCGAGCACCGACCGCCACGCCCACCCGAGCAGCCGCCGCACCGCCCTGAGCAGGCGTTTGCAGCAGTAGAGGATGACGCCGAGGAACCACCCGTGCGCGCCGGCCAGCGACGCCAGCCCCTCCACGTCAGAAGTACCGCGCCAGCGCGGCCTCCACAAGCGGCAGCAGCGCCGCCGGTGGCCGGGTCGTCGGTGACGGGGCGGCGGGGCCGCTGCGGAACATCGCGACGGCGGCGCTGACCGCCTCGGCGAACGAGAACCCGAGCGCCTGGAGCACAGGCGCGAGGCCGAGCAGCAGGATAACCGCGGCGAACGCGATCAGCCTGGGGACACTGGGGAGCTGCATGTCACCCCACCTCGCCGTTCAGGATCAACAGCAGGACTGGCATTGGGTCTCCTACTCCTCGTCGCAGTAGCAGCCGTCGCAGGTCGTGCAGGTCCCGCAGCCGTCGCACCGGCTCCGGAGCCGGTGCCCACAGATCGGGTTGACGTCGTGCTCATAGGTCTCGACCGCGGGGAGCCGTGGGCCGTTGGGGTCGTCCATGTCAGGTCCTCCTCTGCCTGCGTTCCCGCCGCGCCACGGCCGCGGGGTCCGCCGCCAGGCCGAGGGCACGCCCGGGCGGGTCGGCGAGGTAGCGGCGGATCTGCTGGGTGACCGCCCGGTTGCAGCGGTGGTGGGTGAGGCCGTCGACCGCGTTGGTGTCGTGGTCGCGGTCGACCGCGAACCGCCAGCGGCCCGGCGGGCCGCCGCAGACCGCGCACCGGCCACCCTGCAGGTGGTACAGCCGCCAGTAGTCGTGGCAGGTGATCCCCGGGTAGCGGCGCAGCTCATGGTCCAGCGCGCAGTGGTGCGCGGCCGGCAGCCACCAGCTCGGCCGCTGGTTCGGGCAGACCGCACCGCTCCGCTCGGCGTGGCGCTTCGCGCTCCCCACCCCGTAGGGGTGGTGTTGGGCAGAAACCGCCTGGACGCCGCTCATGCCCGCGCCGCCCGCCGGCGCGGCAGGAGCTGCCAGGCCGCCTCCCGGTCCTCGTCGCTGGTTTCGGGCGAGGTCGGGTCCGCCATCCACGGCACGGCGAAGGGCACCTCGTGCCGGCCGACCTTGACCAGCCCGCCGCCGACCCGGTCGGGCACCCGGTGGGCGTAGGCGTCGTCGTCGAACGCCATCCGTGCCTCGACCGAGTCCATCCCCATCGCGCCGGTCGCGGCGATCCTGGCTTTGAGCTGTGCCTTGAGCACACCGGGCAGGCCGGTGTCGACCGACTTGGCGTCGGGCCGCTGGGTGGCGATGACGAGGCGGCAGTTGACCTCGCGGCCGATGGCGCCGATGCGGACGAGCGCGCTGATCATGGCGCTGCGGCGCTTCGCGGGGCGGGTGTCGGGGACCGACAGGATCCAGGTCATGAACTCGTCGATGAACGCCCACGCCGCCCCGGGTCGCACGTACCGGGCCGGCCCGCCGGCGGCGAGGGTGTCGCGGGCGGCGGACAGGCCGGTGTAGCGCCACTCGACCAGGTCCTGGTAGCCGTGCACCATCGCGGTGGTCTGGTCGGGGGTGTTGGCAACAACGTCGACGCCGGGCATGTCGGCGAACATGCGGAACGACCCGGCGCCCTTCCCGTCGGCGAGGCTGAGTGTCTTGGGGCCGGGCTCACGGAGCAGCTGGGTCGTCATATAGCGCAGCAGGGTCGTCTTGCCCCCACCCGTCGAGCCGATCACCAGCGCCATTGGCGCGGACCCGGGGCCGTAGGGCCACACGGCGTGCAGGATGCCGCGTGCGCTGCGGCGCACCAGTGGTCCCTGGGTCGCGGTGAGGGCACGGCCGAGCCGCACGACCCCGTCAGGCATCCTCAAGATCCTCGGCCGCGCGCAGGTCGTCGGGCACGTGCACGCGCACGGTGAGCGTGAGCGTGACCCGGTCGCGGGGCCAGTCCACGGCCCGCTCGAACATCCCCGGCGCGTGCTCGAGCGACAGCGCCTGCGCGAGTTTCCGCTCGGCCCTGTCGAAGAACGCCGGCGTGATGTCGGCTTCGCTGGTCCACGGGCCGAGCGTGACCACGCGTACCTGGTGGCGCCGGCAGGCACGCGGCCACGGCTGGGGGGGCCAGTGCACATGGACGTAGCGCGCCTGCCGGCGGGTCGGGGGCAGCGCTGCGGCGCCGCCGAGCTGCGGCACCGGCCAGAGCAGGTCGGTGAGGTCGCGGCCGAGGAACGGCTTCCAGTAGTGCCGCAGGGTCGCGCGCCGGTCGTTCTCGAAGCGGCGCACGCCGAGCAGCTCGTCCAAATTCCGGTAAATCCTGCGCAGGATGCGTGCGCGGGAGCGCCGCCGCGGCCAGCCCACGGCCCACGCGCCAGCGGCCAGGACCGTGAGCAGCGCGAGGGCGGGTCTCATGTGCTACCACTCCCACCCCGGTGGCGCATCATCGAACCGCTGCATGCCCTGGTCGCGGGCGTCGTACCAGCTCCGCGGGACGGCGCGGCCGTCGCCGCGGACCTCATTGCGGGTGATCGCCCGGTCGATCTCGGTCATGTCGTCGCGCGGGTCACCGCCGAGGTAGCCGTCGAAAAAGCTGCCGCCAGTCACCCACGACCCGATACCGCTCCAGATACCCATGCCTGTCCCTCCTTGGGGGTGTGCCCGTTGGTGCTGGCTGGTGCTAGGAGGACGCGCAGTTCACGGCTTGGTCTCCTCGTCAGGGGACTCGTGCCGATGGACCTCCACACCGTCCGGCTGCAGCTCCCGGACTGCTGCGTCCTCTTCCTCGCCGGTGTGGTCGTGTGGCGCCGCCGTCCAGCTGTGCCGGGGATCATGTGGCTCCCACA